>CAIJIT010000295.1 GCA_903820745.1 uncultured Burkholderiales bacterium | reverse complement strand
CGATGACAACGGTGTAGTCGCTTTTCAGTTCATGGATCAATTCTTCGATTTTGCCAGTCGAGATCGGATCGAGCGCCGAACAGGGCTCGTCGAGCAGCAGGACTTCCGGCTTGATCGCGATGCCGCGGGCGATGCACAAGCGTTGCTGTTGCCCCCCCGAAAGACCCGAGCCTGTCTGCTGCAACTTGTCCTTGACTTCGTTCCAGAGCGCTGCCTTGCGCAAGGCCCATTCGACCCGCTCGTCCATTTCGATGCGCGGCATGGTTTCAAACAGGCGCACGCCGAAAGCGATGTTGTCGTAGATCGACATCGGGAACGGCGTCGGCTTCTGGAACACCATGCCGATCTTGGCCCGGATCAGGGAGATGTCTTCGCCGTCGAGCAGGATCTGCCCCTCGGCGCGCTGCTCGGGGTAGAGCTCGAACATACGGTTGATCGTGCGCAGCAAGGTCGACTTGCCGCAACCCGACGGACCGATAAAGGCAGTGACTTTTTTGGCCGGGATGTCGAGATTGATATTCTTCAAGGCCTTGAAATTGCCGTAAAAGAAATTCAGATCCCGCAGCGACAACTTGGCTTGCTGGGTGATTGGCGACTCAACTTTGGCGTCCATGACCGGTCTTTCTCAATGTTTGTTCTTGAAGAGCAGGCGTGCCAGGATATTCAGCAGCAACACGCCCATCGTGATCAGGAAAACGCCAGCCCAGGCCAGCTTTTGCCAGTTCTCATAGGGACTCATGGCGAACTTGAAAATCGTCACCGGCAGACTGGCCATCGGCGCCAGCAGATCCGAGGTCCAGAACTGGTTGGACAGCGCGGTAAAAAGCAGCGGAGCCGTTTCCCCGGAAATACGTGCCAGGGCCAGCAATATGCCGGTCAGCACGCCGGCACGCGCCGATGTCAAGGTCACCGACAACACGACCTTCCACTTCGGCGTTCCTAGCGCATAAGCGGCTTCACGCAAGGCGTTCGGAATCAGGCTGAGCATATTTTCGGTTGTACGGATCACCACCGGGATGACGATCAGCGTCAGGGCCAGCACACCGGCGAAGCCCGAAAAACTCTTCAGTTGGGCCACCACCATCGAATAGATGAACAACCCGATGACGATCGATGGCGCGGACAGCAAGATGTCGTTGATGAAGCGCACGACCTCGGCCAGCCAGTTTTTCTGACCATATTCAGCCAGGTAGATACCGGCCAGAATCCCGATCGGTGTACCCAGCAAGGTCGCCAAGCCGACCATCGCCGACGAGCCGAAAATCGCATTGGCAAGCCCGCCGGTATCGGCCAATGGCGGAGGCGTCATCTCGGTGAAAAGCGATAAATTCAGCCCGCCAAGGCCGCGATAGATGGTCTCGAACAAGATCCAGATGAGCCAGAACAAGCCGAAAGCCATCGCTGACATCGACAGGGTCAGCGCGATCGCGTTGACGCGCTTGCGCTTGGCGTGAATCTTCAGGCGACCGGAATCGATACTCTTGATCATGCCCTTGTGCCCTCATTCTTTTTCAACTGCATCAGCAAGATCTTCGAGGCGGCCAGCACGACAAAGGTGATGAAAAACAGCACCAGGCCAAGGTACATCAAGGACGCCTGATGCAGTCCTTCGCCGGCTTCCGCAAACTCGTTGGCCAAGGTCGAAGTGATGCTGTTGGCGGCTTCGAAGACCGACGGCGAATTGAGTTGGTTCATATTGCCGATCACGAAGGTCACTGCCATCGTTTCGCCCAATGCTCGACCCAGACCCAGCATCACGCCACCAATCACGCCGGTCTTGGTGTAGGGCAGGACGATGTTGCGAACCACTTCCCAGGTGGTCGAACCCAGTGCGTAGGCTGACTCTTTCAACATCGGCGGCGTGACTTCAAACACATCGCGCATCACCGAGGCGATGAAGGGAATGATCATGATGGCCAGGATGATGCCGGCCGAGAGGATGCCAATGCCGACGGGCGGGCCGGAAACCAGGCTGCCCAGAATCGGCACACCGGTCAGCAAAGCCTGCAAGGGCTGCTGCACATAAGTCGCCAGGATCGGGCCAAAAACAAGCAGGCCCCACATGCCGTAAACAATCGATGGCACAGCAGCCAGCAATTCGATCGCGATACCCAGCGGGCGCCGCAACCATCCGGGCGACAACTCGGTCAGGAAAATAGCAATCCCGAAACTGACCGGCACTGCAATCAACAGCGCGATGAATGAACTCATCAAGGTGCCGTAGATCATCACCAGGCCACCGAATTTTTCCTGCACCGGATCCCAGTCGCTGGACCAGAGAAAGCCCAGTCCGAACTGCTTGATCGCAGGCGCCGCACCCAGCAGCAGTGAACCAATGATGCCGACCATCAAGGCAAGGGTCAACCAGGCGGCCCCTTGAGTCACGGCGGCAAACAAGGCGTCTGCCCACGGGGCGACACGGCGCCTCACCGGCGGCCGGCTTTGCGCCTGGACAGCACCGACTGTTTCAGCGCCTTCGGTGGAATTGACAGGAAATATGGCAGCCACATGACCTCCGCTGAAACTTCACTGACTGGAAATACAGCAGACCCTCGCCAAAGGGCCTGTCTGCCTGAACATTGCAGCTTACTTGTAAGCGATGGCCTTGCCGCTGGCATCCTTCAATTGATCGGCCCATTGCTTGCGAACCAGATTCTTGACCTGGTCAGGCAAAGCCACATAGTCGAGATCACCGGCCATCTTGTCGCCATTGACGAAGGCCCATTCAAAGAACTTCAAGCTGTTGGCTGCACTGACCGGTTTGTCCTGGGTCTTGTACATCAGGATGTAGGTCGGATTCGTCAGCGGCCAGCTGTCTTTGCCGGGCTGTTCGGTGGTGATCTGGTAGAAGCTCTTGACCCAATCAGCTCCGGCTGCAGCGGCCTTGAAGGCTGCTTCGCTCGGTGGCACGAAATTGCCATCCTTGTTGCGCATCAGGGTGTAAGTCATCTTGTTTTGCAGCACATAGGAATACTCGACATAACCGATTGAATTTGGCAGCCGGTTGACAAATGCCGCAACGCCTTCGTTGCCCTTGCCGCCAGCACCGACCGGCCAGTTCACCGCGGCGCCCTCGCCGACCTTGGCCTTCCACTCGGCGTTGACCTTGGACAGATAGTTGGTAAAGATGAAGGTCGTGCCTGAACCATCGGCGCGACGCACTGGAGCGATGACCGCATCCGGCAAGGTGACGCCAGGATTCAATGAGGTCAGAGCCACATCATTCCATTTGGTGATCTTGCCCAGGTAGATGTCGCCGAGCACCTGCCCGTTCAGACGAATCTCCCCCGGTTTGATGCCCTTGATATTGACTACGGGAACGACGCCACCAATCACGGTAGGAAACTGGATCAAACCATCCTTGGCCAGTTCTTCGTCCTTCAAGGGCATATCGGAAGCGCCGAAGTCGACAGTCTTGGCCTTGATCTGCTTGATGCCAGCGCCTGAGCCGACTGATTGGTAATTGATCCGCGCACCCGTCGCCTTGTTGTACGCATCAGCCCACTTGGCATAGATCGGCGCTGGGAACGATGCGCCGGCACCGGTCACGTCCTGAGCGTGAAGCATTGGCATCAAGGCCAGACCTGCGGAAAATACAAGACCCTTGCGAAGCTGGATGAAGTTCATGGTCGGCCTGTCATTGAAGTGGGTTGCGATGCCGTGGATGCTAGGGTTCAAATATGACATCACTGTGACATCGTCACAAGACGTCGAACCCGCATGGTTCGCCCGTTGGCAATTGTCACAAAAATTTCACTTTACTGTCATATCTGCTGCGTAAGCTCCCGAACATCAAACCATTCCTGAGGACCAATTGATGAACAGAAAATTCCGAATCCTGGCGACCAGTTGCCTTGCAGCGCTGACCCTTGGCCTGGCTGCCTGCGCCACGCCGCCGGCACCCGTGCCTTTGGCCGATACCCTGAGCCGCGAGTCGAGCTTGAGCATATTCAACAGCCTTGTGCAGCAAGCCGGCATGAGCGACAGCCTGCGCGCCGCCGGACCCCTGACCGTTTTTGCGCCCAGCGATGAAGCATTCAAGGCCGTTCCGGCGAAGACCATGGATGCGTTGGCCAAAGACAATGCACAGCTCAAAGCCGTACTCAGCTACCACATCATCAACGGCCGGGTCAGCGCTGCCGATGTCAAGAATGGCGAAGTCCAAACCCTGCAGGGCGCAAAGGTTGCCTTGTCACGCGCCGGCACCTTCGTGACGATCGAAGATGCCATGGTTCAGCAGGCCGACATCACGGCCAGCAACGGCGTCGCCCATGTCATCGACCGCGTGCTGACGCCGCCCAAGCAATAAGCTTCGAAAGCAAGCAAGACCAGCGGCTGCCGGTCTTGCGCCTCAGCTCTGTACCGCGTCGACCATCCGCTGAGCACAGTGCCGGGCCAGGCTCGCGTCGCTGGCCTCCACCATCACCCGCAAGAGCGGCTCGGTACCCGAGGCTCGGATCAAGACCCGGCCGCGCTGCCCGAGTTCGGCAGTCACTTCAGCGTGCTCCTGTGCGAGCCGGGGATTGCTCTTCCAGTCCTGCCCTGCTTTCAATCGCACATTGATCAGCGTTTGCGGAAACAGCGTCACCTTGGCCAACTGCTGAGCCAGACTCAAGCCGGTCCGACTGACCGCCTGCAGCACCAGCAAGGCGCTGACGATGCCATCACCGGTGGTGTGCTTGTCGAGTGCCAGCAAATGGCCCGAGCCTTCGCCGCCGAGTTGCCACCCGCGCGCGCTGAGCTCTTCGAGCACATAACGATCCCCCACCTTGGCGCGGACGAAGTCCACATCAAGGGCTCGCAAAGCCAGTTCGACCGCCATATTCGTCATCAAGGTGCCCACAGCACCTGGCACCAACAGCCCCTGCCCCAGACGGTCGGCCACCAGCACATAGAGCAGTTCGTCGCCATTGAAGAGGCGCCCCTGGGCATCGACCAGTTGCAGTCGATCGGCATCGCCGTCCAGAGCCACGCCATAGTCAGCGCCATGCTCACGCACCGCCTTGACCAAGGCCGCTGGCGAGGTGGCGCCAAAACCGTCATTGATATTGAAACCGTTCGGGCTGCAACCGATTGAGATGACCTCGGCGCCGAGTTCATGGAAGACATCGGGTGCCACGTTATAAGCCGCGCCATTGGCCGCATCGACGACGATCTTGAGGCCCTTCAGCGTCAGGTCCGAGCCGAAACTGTTCTTGCAGAATTCGATGTAACGGCCTCGCGCATCGTCGATCCGGCGTGCGCGGCCCAGGTTGGCCGAGTCGATCCATGTCGGCGGATTCTCGAGGGCGAGTTCAACGGCAATTTCCCATTCGTCCGAGAGTTTTTCGCCCTTGGCCGAAAAGAACTTGATGCCGTTGTCGGCAAAAGGATTGTGCGAAGCGCTGATGACAACGCCAAGATTTTGGCGCAGGGCGCGCGTGAGGTAGGCAACGCCGGGTGTCGGCAAGGGACCTGTCAACAGCACATCGACGCCGGCCGAGGCGAAACCGGCCTCCAGAGCTGATTCGATCATATAGCCCGAGATCCGCGTGTCCTTGCCGATCAGGACGCTTGGCTTGCCACCTTGTTTGCGCAGCACCTGACCCACCGCATGGCCCAGGCGCAGCATGAAGTCAGGCGTGATCGGTGCTTGACCGACCGTGCCACGTATGCCGTCGGTTCCAAAATACTTGCGCGTCATTCAACGAACTCCTAAACTATTTTCAATTCGATTATCTTGCATCGGCAAGGCGGCAACGAGCCAAACCTTCAACGCATCGACCGTTGCTGCGACATCATGCACGCGCAGGATGCTCGCGCCTTGTGCGCAGGCCGCCAGCGCAGCCGCCAAGCTGCCAGCCAGGCGCCCCTCCACCGGTCGCCCGGTCACATCACCGATGGCGCGTTTGCGCGACCAGCCCGCCAGCAGCGGATAACCCAGTTTCAACAATCCGGACTGACGCGCCAGCAGCGAAAAATTCTGCTCTGTCGTCTTGGCAAAACCATAACCTGGATCGATCACGATGCGTTCGGCCGCGACCCCGTACTTGCGCAGCTCGGCCGCCCGTGCGGCCAGAAATCCGCTGACTTCACCGAAAAGGTCGACATAGTCGGTCAAGCCCTGCATCGTCTGCGAATCGCCCCGCATATGCATGATGCACAGGCCGGCTGAGCGGTACGTTTGCAGGGCCTCCAAGGCCCCCGGAGCTTGAAAGGCATGGATGTCGTTGATGATGTCGGCACCCGCATCGAGCGCGCGCTGCATCAGCAGGGGCTTGCAGGTGTCGACCGAGATTGGCACGCCCAAACCAACGGCTTCGACCAACACCGGGGCGATGCGCTGCCATTCCTCTTCCGGGCTGATGACTGGCGCGCCGGGGCGACTCGATTCGCCGCCGATGTCGAGAATGTCAGCACCCTCCTCGACCAACCGGAGGCAATGCGCAATCGCTTCGGAGGACTGGGCATGCCGGCCACCATCGGAGAATGAGTCAGGCGTCACATTGACGATGCCCATCACCCGCGGCCGGGCCAAATCGATTTGAAACCGGCTGGTTTGCCAACGCATGGACAAATTCATTCGAATCAGCATAGGAGGGCCGCGATTATCGCAGCCGCTCCTGCCACACCACCGGGCATGCGGGTCCGCACCCGGCGGTTCGAGCGTTTGAGGTCATGACAGTCTCGGTAATCCCATCCGGTCAAAGTAGGCAATCGTCAGCACCGTCTTGATCAATCCGTCGCTGTTGCGCCACCAGCAGCGGCTATTGCCCGCCACTCGCTGGGCCTCACCGTCCGATGCGCCCCGTGCCTTGAGTTCCCGGTCCATCGTCCGCGGCCTTTTCCACTGCTTGAGCTGGATGGCCCCCGACTCGAACGACGACGACCTCTGCTGACTTCTCGCTCCGGCAAAGCCGTCGGGCTTTCACCCACAAGGCGAGATCTCCCCAGGTAAGAACGCACACCTTCATCGCACAACCGCCGCATTGACGCCACTTCGCCTTGATCACGAGAGCTTTGCGGTTTTAGGCCCGCTCGCCCTGCTTGGCAGCGCCTTCTGTGCGATTTTTGTACATCGGCTCGCATGTTGACGATCCGCGCTTCCTTCCCACACTCGGTCACCCTCATGCAGTTGCGCTTCACTTCGTTCGTTGTGATCAACTCACGGCGGGACTTGCACCCGCAGGTGTGCGCGCATGCTGGGCGCACTAAAAAAAGGGTCCGTCCTCGCAGACGAACCCCGCTCTCTGTGTGCAGTCAGATTCTCAGGCTGCAGCCGGCGCACTGTCGGCAACTACCGGCGGCACGCCACCATCGCTCTTGCCGCCACCTGCAGGAGGATTCCAGTCCTTGGGCAACCTTGCCGGCTTGCCGGTCATGATGTCATCAATCTGGTCGGCATCAATCGTCTCAAATTCAAGCAAGGCTTTGGCCATTGCATGCATCTTGTCCTGATTCGCCTCGATCAGCCCGCGTGCAATGCTGTACTGCTTGTCGATGATGACGCGAATCGCAGCGTCGACCTTACGCATTGTCTCTTCCGACATATTGGTCGTCTTGGTCACCGAACGACCGAGGAAAACTTCACCCTCGTTGTCGGCATAGACCATCGGGCCAAGCTCGTCGGTCATGCCATAGCGTGTCACCATATCCCGAGCGATCGCCGTCGCACGCTCGAAGTCATTCGATGCTCCTGTGGTCATCTGGTTCATGAACACCTCTTCGGCAATGCGACCACCGAACAGCACCGAAATCGTCGACAACATGCGTTCCTTGTCGAGACTGTAGCGATCGCCTTCCGGTAACTGCATCGTCACACCCAGAGCACGGCCGCGCGGAATCACGGTCACTTTGTGCACCGGATCGGTCTTGGGCATCAGCCTGGCAACCAGCGCATGACCCGACTCGTGATACGCCGTGTTCCGGCGCTCCTCCTCGGGCATGATCATCGACTTGCGCTCGGGGCCCATCATGATCTTGTCCTTGGCCTTCTCGAAGTCGACCATCTCGACCACGCGGCCACTGCGTCTGGCAGCGAAGAGCGCGGCTTCATTGACCAGATTGGCCAAGTCAGCGCCAGAAAAACCAGGGGTGCCGCGCGCCAATATATCGGCACGGATGTCTTGTCCGACCGGCACTTTGCGCATATGCACATTGAGGATCTGTTCACGGCCACGCACATCGGGCAACGTGACATAGACCTGGCGGTCAAAACGCCCGGGTCGCAGCAAAGCGGGGTCGAGAATGTCAGGCCGGTTGGTCGCGGCCATGACGATCACGCCGACATTGGTTTCGAAGCCGTCCATCTCGACCAGCATCTGATTCAGCGTCTGCTCGCGCTCATCGTTGCCGCCACCCAGTCCGGCGCCGCGATGGCGACCGACTGCATCGATTTCATCGATGAAGATGATGCAGGGCGAGCTTTTCTTGGCCTGCTCGAACATATCGCGCACCCGAGCCGCGCCGACACCGACAAACATTTCGACGAAGTCGGAACCCGAAATCGCAAAGAATGGCACCTTGGCTTCGCCTGCAATCGCCTTGGCCAGCAAAGTCTTGCCGGTTCCAGGCGGGCCGACCAGCAACACACCGCGAGGAATGCGTCCTCCGAGCTTCTGGAATTTCGCCGGATCCTTCAGAAAATCGACCAGCTCTTTGACTTCTTCCTTGGCTTCGTCGCAACCCGCCACATCAGCGAAGGTCGTGGTGTTGCTGGCTTCGTCGAGCATGCGCGCCTTGGACTTGCCGAAGCTGAATGCACCGCCCTTGCCGCCGCCCTGCATCTGACGCATGAAATAGACCCAGACGCCGATCAAGAGCAGCATCGGACCCCAACTGACCAACATATTGACCAGAAAGGAAGGCTCTTCGCGGGGCTTGACGTCGAACTTGACGCCGGCATTGCGCAGATCGCCGACCAGGCCACGATCCAGGTAAGTCGCGGTCACGCGCAACTTCTTGCCATCGTTCGTCTCCGCCAGAATGTCCGTGCCGGATCCACCTTCTTGCAAGGTGACTTGCTTGATGCGGTGCGACTGAACTTCGTCAAGAAACTCCGAATAACCGATCTGGCTTCCCTGTACGGCGCCGCGATCAAACTGCTTGAAGACAGTGAACAGCACCAAGGCGATCACCACCCAGACCGCCACCTTCGAGAACCACTGATTGTTCACCGAGACTCCTTAATTCATTTCAAACTGGCTGCACAGCTTGCAACCACAACGTCTTTTAACTGGGGACGATTCTATTGCAGTCAAGTGCCCCAACCGGCTTTCAATGCCGTACAGGCCAGATTCACTGGTCGGCAGCAACAATCGCCGGCGCTTTCAGCCCGATGCCGATCAAGAAGGTCTCCGACGAGCGGTCCCTTGAGGCCTTGGGCTTGATCGTCTTGACCTTCTTGAACGTTGATTTAAATAGATCGACCAGTTCGTTGTAACCGCTGCCGTGAAAGACCTTGCTCACAAGCACCCCATCTTGCTTCAGGTGGCGCTGTGAAAAATCCACCGCCAGTTCGATCAGACCCGAAATGCGCGCCGCGTCGCAGCCTTCGATACCCGACAAATTGGGGGCCATGTCCGAGACCACCACATCGACCGGCCGTCCGGCCAAAGTTGATTCGAGCAATTCAAGCACCACTTCATCCTGGAAGTCTCCCTGAATGAACTGCACACCCTCGATCGGTTCGCATTCGAGCAGGTCGAGTGAAATGATGGTGCCGTTGAGTTTGCCCACCGCCGCGCCACCGATGCCGGCTTCCTTGGGCGCGAAGCGCCGCCGCAGATATTGACTCCAGGCGCCGGGTGCTGCGCCCAGATCGATGACGACCTGACCCGGTTTGAAGAGCTTGTGCTCTTCATCGATTTCCTTCAATTTGTAAGCAGCACGGGCACGGTAACCGTCCCTTTTTGCCATCTTCACATAGGGGTCATTGATGTGACCGTGCAACCAGGCTTTGTTTACTTTTTTGCTTTTTGTCTGAAACTTCATGATGGCCCGATAATAGAGGTATGCCTGCGATTCAATTGACTCCTGCCCAGCGCAAGGAAAAACGTTCCGATGCCCATCATCTTGACCCTGTGGTCATGATCGGCTCGGATGGACTCACCCCAGCCGTACTCAAGGAAGTCGATGCTGCACTGAAGGCCCATGGCCTGATCAAGGTGCGCATCTTCTCCGACGACCGTGCCAACCGCGAGGTTGTTTTCGCCTCGCTCAGCGACGATCTCAGTGCCGCGCCAATCCAGCATATCGGCAAGTTGCTGGTGCTGTGGCGGCCGATACCTGACAAGGAAGATGCCGAACGCAAGGACAACAAACTCAGTCCGCGCGTCGTCAAGATCGTCAAATTTTCCAAGAGCGGCAACCACAGACCACAGGTCAACAAGCTGCGTATCCTCGGTAATGAACGCGTTGCCCAAGGCGGCGAGATCAAACGCGCCCGACGTCGCCTGACCAGCGTCAAGAAGTCCGCCCAAGACTGATGGATCAAGGTTTCAGTTCTTGCTGCATCGCCACGCAAGCGCCAGCACGAACAGGGTCTTCAGGCTAAAAAACACCATGCTCAGCAGGTGCAGGGTCATGAATGACAATTGACCCTGCCCAGCCCTCGCTGCGTCGAGCAATGGCTGCAAGGCAAAATATCCGGCCAAAGTGCAGAACAATGCTGCTGCGGGCAACAGCATTGCCGCACAGAAGATCTGACCCTTCCCATCCCGGGCGAGACGCCGCTCGACCAGCATCAGCAACATGGCCAACACCAGGCTGGTGTACGCATCTTGCGCAAAGACCCGCCCAACCAGTAAACCCGCCTGGCTGCGCTCGAGCACCGCAAACGCACTCGGTGCTGCCAACAATGCCAGGCAAAGCAACTGGCCGCCCCAGAGTGCCGCCAGCAAGCCGCGCAGGCGCTCGAGCATGGCGGACTTAAACGTAGCGGACCTCGACGATCTCGTAGCGCTTGATGCCGCCAGGAGCGCGCACTTCAGCAACATCGCCAGCTTCCTTGCCAATCAAGGCACGCGCAATGGGCGAGCTGATCGAAATAAGGCCGAGCTTCAGATCAGCCTCGTCATCACCGACGATCTGGTAAGTCACTTCCGCGCCGCTGGCCTCCTCCTCCAACCCGACCGTGGTGCCGAAGACAATGCGCCCGCCGGCATCGACGCTGGCCGGCTCAATGATCTGGGCCGCAGCGAGCTTGCTTTCGATCTCGAGGATGCGGCCTTCGATGAAGCCCTGCTTGTCTTTGGCAGCCTCGTATTCGGCATTCTCGGACAGGTCGCCTTGGGCGCGGGCCTCTGAAATAGCCTTGATCACGGCATGCCGCTCGACCGTCTTCAATCGATGCAATTCGGATTTGAGTTTTTCAGCGCCGCGCGTGGTCAGTGGAATCGTGGTCATGATCGAACCTTGAGAGACAAAATGATTCCGCCGCAACCGCTCAGGAATACCCGAGCCGCTGCGGCGGAATCTGATGGTTGCAGATTTTAATTCAGTTCGGCGTGCAATTCTTGCAGGGATTGCACCAGCAACCCGTCCTGATGCTTCATGCCTTCAACCGCCGCCTCACAGCCTGCCATGGTCGTGTAATAAGTCACCCGGGCAGCCAAAGCGGCTTGGCGGATGTAGCGGCTGTCTGCAATCGCCAGCCGGGTCTCATCCACAGTCGTGAAGACCAACTGGATTTCTCCGCCCTTGACCATGTCGACGATATGCGGGCGACCGTCCTTGATTTTGTTCACTACCCGCACCGGCACACCAGCCTCGGCAATCGCCGCAGCCGTTCCTTTGGTTGCGACAACGCCAAAACCCAGCGCGTGAAGGTCACGCGCCACAGCCACAGCACGCAGCTTGTCGCCGTTCTTCACCGTGATCAGGACGTTGCCCTGGCGCGGCAGGCGTGAACCGGCCCCGAGCTGGCTTTTCAGCATCGCTTCGCCGAAAGTCCGGGCAGCACCCATCACTTCGCCGGTCGATCGCATCTCAGGGCTCAGGATTGGGTCGACGCCGGGGAACTTGTTGAACGGGAAAACCGCTTCCTTGACGCTGAAATAAGGTGGGATGACCTCGGCAGGAACCCGTCCCTTGGCATCCCGCTGGTCCTTCAGCTTTTGGCCCGCCATACAGCGCGCGGCGATCTTGGCCAACTGCTGTCCGGTAGCTTTCGACACAAAGGGTACGGTGCGCGAAGCGCGTGGATTGACTTCCAGGACATAGACCGTGGCGCCTTCCAATGGACCGGTCACATCGCCCTGGATGGCGAACTGCACGTTCATCAGACCGACGACCTTCAAGGCGCGCGCCATCTCGGCAGTCTGACGCCGCAATTCATCCTGCAAGGCCGTAGACAAGGTGTAAGGCGGCAAGGAGCAGGCCGAATCTCCGGAGTGGATGCCGGCGGCTTCGATATGCTCCATGATCGCGCCGATCATCACCTCTTCGCCGTCACAGATGCAATCGGCGTCGACTTCCACCGCGTCTTCGAGAAAACGGTCGAGCAGCACAGGAGATTTCTCGGAGACCCGCATCGCCTCGCGCATGTAACGCTCGAGATCCTTGTCGCCATGAACGATTTCCATCGCCCGGCCACCCAGCACATAGCTCGGACGAACAACCAAGGGGTAACCGATTTCATGGGCAGCTTGCAGCGCGGCCTCTTCGGTGCGGGCGGTACGGTTCGGCGGTTGTTTCAGGCCCAGGCTGTGCAACAGCTTCTGGAAGCGCTCGCGGTCCTCGGCCATGTCGATGCTGTTGGGCGAGGTGCCGATGATCGGCACGCCATTGGCCTCCAGATCTAAGGCCAGCTTCAAAGGTGTCTGCCCGCCGTACTGGACGATCACGCCGACCGGACGCTCTTTCTCGTAGATTTCCAGCACGTCTTCAAGCGTCACCGGCTCGAAATAGAGGCGGTCGGAGGTATCGTAATCGGTCGAAACGGTCTCGGGATTGCAGTTGACCATGATGGTTTCGTAGCCGTCTTCGCGCAGCGCAAGCGAAGCGTGAACGCAGCAATAGTCGAACTCGATGCCCTGACCAATCCGGTTCGGACCACCGCCAAGCACCATGATCTTCTTCCGGTTCGTCGGCTCGGCTTCGCATTCCTCTTCATAGGTCGAATACAAGTAAGCCGTTTCGGTCGCGAACTCGGCAGCGCAGGTATCAACCCGCTTGTAGACCGGCCGAACACCAGCAGCCCAACGCGTTTGACGCACCAACTGCTGGGTCGTCTGCAGCAATTTGGCCAAACGCAAATCGGAAAAGCCCTTTTTCTTCAGCAGGCGCAACTCATCGCTGCTCAAGTCGGTGAGCTTGCGCCCGGCCAGTGACTGCTCGATCTTGATCAGCTGTTCAATCTGGGCCAGGAACCAGGGATCGATCGCGGTTTCCTCAAAGACTTCAGCCAGGCTCATGCCAATGCGGAAGGCATCGGCGACGAACAAAATCCGCTCCGGGCCAGGCTCGCCGATTTCCTGGATGATTTCTTCCCGATCCGACGGCAGGCAGGCGGTCCTCTCGGTCAAGCCATCGATGCCGGTCTCAAGGCCACGCAAGGCCTTCTGAAAGCTTTCCTGGAAGGTGCGACCGATCGCCATCACCTCGCCGACCGATTTCATCTGCGTGGTCAAGCGTGAATCGGCCATCGGGAATTTTTCGAAGGCAAAGCGCGGAATCTTGGTGACCACATAGTCGATCGAAGGTTCGAACGAGGCCGGTGTCGTGCCGCCGGTGATGTCGTTGCGCAATTCGTCGAGCGTGTAGCCCACAGCCAGCTTGGCAGCGATCTTGGCGATCGGAAACCCGGTGGCCTTCGAAGCCAGCGCGCTGGAGCGCGAAACGCGCGGATTCATCTCGATCACCGTCATCCGGCCGTTGACCGGGTTGATCGAAAACTGCACGTTGGAGCCGCCGGTGTCAACGCCGATTTCGCGCAGGATCGCGATCGAGGCGTTGCGCAGCAATTGATATTCCTTGTCGGTCAGCGTCTGCGCTGGCGCCACGGTGATCGAGTCCCCGGTATGCACGCCCATCGGGTCGAGGTTCTCGATCGAGCAGACGATGATGCAATTGTCGGCGCTGTCGCGGACGACTTCCATCTCGTATTCTTTCCAGCCGATCAGGGATTCCTCGATCAGCAACTCGTTGGTCGGCGACAGATCGATGCCGCGCTTGCAAATTTCCTCGAACTCTTCCGGGTTGTAGGCGATGCCGCCGCCGCTGCCGCCGAGCGTGAAACTCGGCCGGATGACCATGGGGAAACCGGTGCCGCCAATCTCGGCGCGGATACTCTTTTGCACCGCAAGTGCTTCTTCCATGTTGTGCGCTATGCCCGATCGGGCCGAATCGAGGCCGATCTTGGTCATCGCATCCTTGAATTTCAGGCGGTCTTCGGCCTTCTCGATCGCCTGCTCATTGGCACCGATCATCTCGACGTCGTACTTCGCCAGCACGCCGAACTTGTGCAACTCGAGCGCGCAGTTCAAGGCCGTTTGTCCGCCCATCGTCGGCAGCAGCGCCATCTTGTCATCCGGAAAGGCCAGTCGCTCCTTGGCAATGATTTTTTCGACCACCTGCCAGGTGATCGGCTCGATATAGGTGACGTCCGCGGTGTCCGGATCAGTCATGATCGTGGCCGGGTTGCTGTTGACCAGGATGACCTTGTAGCCCTCTTCACGCAAAGCCTTGCAGGCCTGGGCGCCGGAATAGTCGAACTCGCAGGCCTGGCCGATGATGATGGGGCCGGCGCCGATGATCAATACGCTTTTGATGTCAGTACGTTTTGGCATGTCTTGTCTCAGTCAGATCCGGGCTCAGGCCTTGGCCATCAAACCGATGAAGCGGTCAAACAAATAAGCGATGTCATGCGGTCCCGGGCTCGCCTCAGGATGGCCCTGGAAGCAAAAAGCTGGCTTGTCGGTGCGCTCCAGCCCTTGCAAAGTGCCATCGAACAGACTGACATGGGTTGGACGCAGATTGGCCGGCAAGCTGGCTGCATCGACGGCGAAGCCATGGTTCTGGCTGGTGATGCTGACCCGCCCGCTGTCGAGATCCTTGACCGGGTGGTTGGCACCATGGTGACCGAACTTCATCTTGAAGGTCTTGGCCCCAGAAGCCAACGCCATGATCTGGTGCCCCAGGCAGATGCCGAAAGTCGGGATGCCGGAGTCCATCAATTCGGCCGCAGCCTTGATCGCGTAATCGCAGGGCTGAGGGTCTCCGGGTCCGTTCGAGAGAAACACGCCATCGGGCTGCAGCGCCAGGACTTCAGCCGCGCTGGTCTGCGCCGGTACCACCGTGATCCTGCAACCGCGCGATGCCAGCATGCGCAGGATGTTGCGCTTGACCCCGAAGTCATAGGCCACGACATGAAAGCGTGGCTGGACCTGCTGCTCGTAACCGCTGCCGAGTGTCCATTCGGTTTGAGTCCATTCGCAGCGTTCGGTCCGGCTGACCACCTTGGCCAGGTCGAGACCGGCCATGCTGGGCGCAGCTCGGGCTGCGGCAATGGCGCTGGCAATCAGCGCCTCGGTGATCGGCTTGCCTACGGCCAAGGCCATGATGCAGCCATTCTGCGCACCGCTGGTGCGCAAGACCCTTGTCAAGCGCCTTGTGTCGATGTCGGCAATCGCCACCTTGCCTTCGTCGACCAGGTATTGCACCAAGCTGCGGGTCTTGCGGAAATTGGAATCGAGGATCGGCGGCTCTTTGATGATCAAGCCGGCGACATGGATCTTTTCAGCCTCGACATCCTCGTCATTGATGCCGTAGTTGCCGATATGCGGGTAGGTCAGCGTCACGATCTGTCGGCAGTAGCTCGGATCCGTGAGGATTTCCTGATAACCGGTCATGGCGGTGTTGAATACCAACTCGCCGACAGTCTGACCGACAGCACCGATCGAGCTGCCTTTGAAGACCGTGCCGTCTGCCAGGGCAAGTATCGCTTTGGGGGATTTGAGCAGGTCGGGCAGCACGGGAACTCCGGTATTGAGCAAACCCAGCGATGCCGGACCTCAAGTCAAACAGTTGACGAGACGCCTCGATCAGGTGTGAAACTTTGATCAGCTTCGCTGGACGCTTTGGGTTGCGGGTAAACCTGTCAAGTATAACCGACGAGGGTGATTTTGAAGCCTTGACAGACTCCGAGCGGCTGCTCAAGGACGCAAAAAACCCGGATCCGGCTTGCCGGCCCCGGGCCATCGAATGAAGCCGGGTTCAGACCAGCGCAGCGATGCCAGCCCTTGCGATCTGGGCATCTTCACTGGATTTGACACCGCTGACGCCAACAGCGCCGACGCAGACACCGTCAACCATGATCGGCAAACCACCTTCAAGCAGCCCATTCAAGCCCGGGGCGCTGAGGAATGACATACGGCCCTGGTTGATCATGTCCTCGTAGACCTTCGATTCACGTCGCCCCAGCGCGGCGGTATGGGCTTTGGCCGGCGCGATATGCGCAGCAACAGGTGCAGCGCCGTCGAGTCGCTGTAGCCAAAGCAAATGACCACCATCGTCGACGATGGCAATGCAAACCGCCCAATGATGCGCCAGCGCTTCAGCTTCTGCTGCAGCGGCGATGCGCCTGCTGTCATCGAGGGTCAGATATGGTTTTTGCTTCATGTGCTTGAAATTTCCGCTAAAAGCCGCACTTTAGCTCGGTGGCTGCTGGGGATTGCGACGCCTGAAAGCAAAACTGTCAGCCGGCGCCTTGATTGGATGGTGGAAGCTTGCTGTAAATAACGTTACAGTTGCCTCTGGGTCCTTGGTCACTTCCTGACTTCGATTTCTTTGGAGGATTTATGAACGATAGCCTGAACACGCAATATGACACCTCGATCAGCAATGGTCTGAGCTTGGACAGCCAGCGCGTGCTGCGCAATACCTACTGGCTGCTGGCTGTGTCGATGCTGCCGACCGTGCTGGGTGCCTGGGTTGGCGTCTCGACCGGCGTCATGGCAACGATGGGCGCAGGCATGAGCATGCTGGTGTTCCTCGGTGGCGCCTTCGGCCTGATGTATCTGGTCGAGAAGAACAAGGACAACAGTACCGGCGTCTATGCCCTGCTCGGCTTCACCTTCTTCATGGGCTTGATGCTGTCGCGCATGCTGACGCACATCCTGATGTTCCGCAACGGCGGTAGCCTGATCATGACGGCCTTCGGCGGTACCGGAGCGATCTTCTTTGCCATGGCCAGCATGGCAACCGTGATCAAGCGCGATCTCTCCGGCATGGGCAAATTCCTGTTCGTCGGCGCGGTCATCCTGATGGTCGTCGGCATTGCCAACATCTTCCTGCAGTCATCAGCGCTGATGCTGACCATGCTGGCCCTGTCGATGGCGGTGTTCTCGGCCTTCATGCTGTACGACATCAAGCGCGTTATCGACGGCGGCGAGACCAACTACATCTCGGCCACATTGGCGATCTATCTGGACATTTACAACGTGTTCCAGTCGTTGCTGGCTCTGCTGGGCATCTTTGGCGGCGACCGCGACTGAGCGTTCCGTCCGCTTCAACACCAAGGGCCCTGCGGGGCCCTTTTTTTCTGCCCTGCAACTATCGCTGGGTTGCGACTCGAGATTGCAGAGATACCCTGAAACGAAACAAGCCCTGAAAACAAAGTTTCCAGGGCTTGCTGATATTGGCGGAGTGGACGGGACTCGAACCCGCGACCCCCGGCGTGACAGGCCGGTATTCTAACCAACTGAACTACCACTCCAGTTCAACGAGTATACACCCGTCGATTCAAAACAATTCTTGCCATCAGTACAGCAGCGTAAAATAATGCTGCTGACACTGGCGTCCCCGAGGGGATTCGAACCCCTGTAGCCACCGTGAAAGGGTGGTGTCCTAGGCCTCTAGACGAAGGGGACAAAACCTTCAATGCATCAAATCTTGCCTGGCAATTGAAAACGGCCAATCGCTTGGCCGTTCATTGCATCTGCAAATACTACCGATGCGAAATTACTTCACAATAATCAACACAGCTTCATACTGTGCCTTGAAACTTTGGCGGAGTGGACGGGACTCGAACCCGCGACCCCCGGCGTGACAGGCCGGTATTCTAACCAACTGAACTACCACTCCAGATGTCTTGCAACATCGGTTAAATCATGCAATCGCCACAAACTCGATGCAGCAATTACCAAGTATTATAAAACTTGGCGTCCCCTAGGGGATTCGAACCCCTGTAGCCACCGTGAAAGGGTGGTGTCCTAGGCCTCT
>CAIJIT010000294.1 GCA_903820745.1 uncultured Burkholderiales bacterium | reverse complement strand
TGCTCGAAAAACCGGGCCGCAGCAGCCTGGCAGAGCAACTTCGCAGCGCCGCCCGCCAGCGCCACACCGGCATGCCAGCGGAGCGCGCGATGGCGCCGGTCAGCTTGGCTGAGCCTGCAGCGCAAGCGATGGCCCGCTCCAAATGAGAGTGGCGTCATGAAAGTCCGAGGAAGAGATAGCGAATGACGACTGCAGGTGCTGATATGGCCGTCCAGGGTCCGATGCTGACCCTGATCGACCTGATCGGCAGGGCTCGCAAGGCAGAATCGGCTGCCGAATTGCGCTTCTTGCTGGTGAACGATACCCATGGCCTGGCCGCGTATCGCCAATCGGCATTGTGGTTTTCGGATTTGGGTCTGCAGGCGCTTTCGGGGGTCGTGCAAGTCGAGGCCAACGCCCCTTATGCCCTGTGGTTGAACAAGTTGTTCCAGTTCTGCTCTGCCACCTTGCCTGGCGGTGGGACTGTTGCTGCACAGGCGCTTCCAGAGGAACTGGCGGCCGAATGGGAGGAATGGCTGCCGTCGGAGGTCTTCTGGCTGCCTTTGCCAAAGGGTAAGGGCAGCGATCCACTGGCCCCAGGTGGCCTGCTTCTGGCGCGCGACATACCCTGGACCCAGCAAGAAGCTTTGATGCTCAATGAATGGGCCGAAGCCTGGCGCCATGCCTGGCATGCCTTTCACGGCGGCCGCGCAGGCTTCAGCCTGAAACGAGTCTCGCATTGGTTGAGCTCCAAACTGGGTGCAACACAGTCAACTGCGCCCCAGCCAAGCCGTCCCTGGTGGCGGCGTCAGTCGATTTACTGGGTAGCAGGCCTGATGGCACTGGCCGCATTGCCAGTCAGGCTGACGGTACTTGCCCCGGGCGAACTGGTGCCATTCAAGCCCGATATTGTGCGAGCGCCATTGGACGGTGTGGTTGATACCTTTCATGTACAGCCGAACCAGCGGGTCAAGCAGGGCCAAGCGCTTTTCGGCTTTGACGAGGCGCTGATCCGGAGTCGGCTGAAGGTGGCTCGTCAGGCGCTGAGCACGGCTGAAACCGAGTACCGCCAGGCGGTACAGCAGTCGCTGATGGACCCGCGCGCCAGGAGCACATTGACCATTCTGACTGGGAAAATAGAGGAAAAGCGCACCGAGGCCAACTTCGTCGCTGACCAGTTGCAGCGAGCCCAGGTCTTGTCGCCGCGTGAGGGTGTCGTGCTCTTCGATGACCCGACGGAATGGATCGGGCGGCCCGTCATGTTGGGCGAGCGCATCATGAGGGTCGCAGCGCCCGAAGACATTGAGGTCGAAGTCTGGCTCGGTCTGGCTGATGCCATTCCGCTGCCGTCTGATGCGCAAGTGACGGTCTACCTGAACGCAAGCCCCTTGGACCCGGTGCAGGCAAGGCTTCGTTACGTCTCGCATGACGCCATGCAGCGCCCGGACGGCAGTTATGCCTACCGCATGCGTGCCACGCTGACCCAGCAGACTTTGCATCGGGTCGGACTGAAGGGAACGGCCAGGGTCGAAGGCCAGTTGGTGCCGTTTGGCTACTGGGTCATCCGGCGGCCCTGGGCCAACGTCCGGTCGCTATTGGGTTGGTAGGCAGCGGATGCAAAACGAACTGCGTTTGCCGCTGCTTCGCGAGGAACTGGCTCTATTGCCCGGGCCGACCCTGCCCGATGGCCAACCGAGCTGGATATTGCATGATGCCGTGCGGCATATGTACTTCAGGCTCGATTGGCTGACCTTTGAAATCCTCAGCCGCTG
>CAIJIT010000293.1 GCA_903820745.1 uncultured Burkholderiales bacterium | reverse complement strand
ATGGTGCGCACGGTGCGCGGCGAAGTGGTCAGCTCGACCTTCGACGAACCGGCTGCCCGCCATGTACAAGTTGCCGAGATGGTGATCGAGCGCGCCAAGCGCCTGGTCGAGATGAAAAAGGATGTGATCATCCTGCTCGATTCGATCACCCGGCTGGCCCGCGCCTACAACAATGTCCTGCCCTCGAGCGGCAAGGTGCTGACTGGTGGCGTCGATGCCAATGCACTGCAGCGCCCGAAGCGCTTCTTCGGCGCGGCGCGCAATGTCGAAGAAGGCGGCTCGCTGACCATCATCGGCACGGCCCTGATCGACACCGGCAGCCGCATGGATGAGGTGATCTACGAAGAGTTCAAGGGCACTGGCAACTGCGAAATCCATCTGGATCGCCGCATGGCCGAAAAGCGCGTCTACCCTTCGATCCTGATCAACAAGTCGGGGACACGTCGCGAAGAATTGCTGCTCAAGCCTGAAATCCTGCAAAAGAGCTGGATTCTGCGAAAACTGCTCTATCCGATGGACGAGATCGAGGCGATGGAGTTCATCCTCGACAAGATGAAATCGACCAAGAACAACCTCGACTTCTTCGACATGATGCGTCGGGGCGGTTGAACGCCGCCGGTGAAAGCCGGCATTTTTTCAAGCTATAATCAACGTTTTTGTCGCTGTCGGAAAGTGCGCCACATGGTGTGGCATGGCTGCCGGCACTGCAGCGAGAGGTCCCCCCATGAAAGACGGCATTCACCCCAATTACCGCGAAGTTTGCTTCGTGGACCAGTCCAACGGTTTCAAGTTCGTGACGCGCTCGACTTTGAACAGCAAGGAAACCGTGACGATGGAAGATGGCCGTGTGCTGCCTTTCGTCAAGCTGGAAACCACCAGCGAATCGCACCCGTTCTACACCGGCACCCAGAAGAGCATCGACTCTTTGGGCGGTCGCGTCGAAAAGTTCCGCAACAAGTTTGCGCGTCTGGGCATCAACAAGTAAGCCTTGCAAGGCCGAAGAAAAAGGCAGCTCAGGCTGCCTTTTTTTATGGGCCGGCACCATCTTTGGCAAAATTCCATCGATGATCGACAGCCAGCCATGAAAGCACCAGACCGAGCGTGAATCTGCCTACCCCTGCCATCGTCGCTGAGCGCGGCGCACAGCGCCTGCCGCGATTGGCTTTGCTGCTGTTCTGTGCCGCCTATGTGCTGCCGGGATTGTTCGGCCGCGACCCCTGGCGCAACGCCGACTTGAGCTCATTCGGCTTCATGGCCAGCATCGCGCAGGGCCACGCCAGTTGGTGGCAGCCAGCGATCGCAGGCATTCCGGCCGAGGGCGGACCGCTGCCTTATTGGCTCGGCGCCCTGGCGATCAAGGCCATGCCCTTTGCCGACGCGGCATTTGCCGCCCGCCTGCCCTTCACCTTGGTGCTGGTGCTGGTACTGATGCTGGTCTGGCACAGCAGTTTCCACCTGGCACGCACTGAAGCGGCGCTACCTGTGGCTTTTGCTTTCGGCGGGGAAGCCAGCGCGGTCGACTATGCCCGCGCGTTGGCAGACGGCGCGCTGCTGGCGCTGATCGCCACGCTGGGCCTGTTGCAACTCGGGCATGAAACCACGCCGGAACT
>CAIJIT010000292.1 GCA_903820745.1 uncultured Burkholderiales bacterium | reverse complement strand
TATCGCGTCAAGTCCAACGTCGGCCTCGACTGGAAGCGCGGCGACTGGTCGGCCACATTGGCAACGCGCTATTACGGCGCTGTGAAGACGACCTGCTGGGATACGGCCGATCTGGCGACCTGCAACCATGCGACCGATCTGTGGCACGGTACACCCGGCTACGACGAAAAGGCCGCGATGATCTACAACGACATCAGCGTTGGTTACAAGACGCCTTGGAAGGGCACGATCCTGGTTGGCGCGAACAACGTCTTCAACAAGAAGCCGCGGATCGTGTTTGATGCCAGCAGCAACCTCGGTGGTACTTCGTCGGCGGCTGCGGTTGATCCTGACATGCCTATCGATCGTTACTTCTTCGTCCGTTACAGCCAGACTTTCTGATGATGAAACCGGCCCGACAAAGGCCGGCCTGATGCAAGACCCGACCCGCCCGGCTGCTGCCCGGCGGGTTTTTTCGCAAGAGGAAGCAGTATGTTGTTGAATGTCCCCGCGCTGTGGCGCGGCCTTGTGGTCTCGGCCCTGGCCCTGACGGCAAGCAATCTGGCGCTGGCGCAAAGTCCGGCCAAGCCGCTGGCGATTGCCGATTTCTTCCGCACTTCGGGCTTCAGCTCGCCGCGTCTGTCGCCCGATGGCGGCCGTCTGGCCGCCATCATCAGCGGCGGTGGCGGTGAAGGGGTGAAGCTGGCGGTTTTCAACCTGGCTGATCTCAAGTCCTCCAAGGTGGTGGCGTCATTTTCAGATGTGCAGATCGCCAATGCCCAATGGGTCAATGACAAGCGACTGGTCTTCACCGTCAGCCGGCCCGCCGGTACCGAAGGCATCGGCCCGGGCCTGTGGAGCGTCGACAGCGAGGGCCAGGATCTGCGCCAGCTGATCAGCCCGGAGGCCAATTTCATTGCCGACAGCAAGATCCAGCAAAGCCGCATGCTGGCCTGGACCTGGAGCTTGCGCAATACATTGGACGATGGCAGCGACGATGTGATCGTCCAGAACGTCACCATCGATACCTCCGGCCAGCTCGCCCGTATCGCGCTGGCCAGGCTGAATACGCTGACTTCCGAGCGCAGCGCGCTGGGCGAAGACGCGCCGCCCGGGGTGAAGGGCTGGGTGCTCGACCGCCAAGGGCAGCCGCAATGGGCCACGACTTATGCCGGCGGTCGCATCACCGTCCATCGCCGGCTCGACAACAAGCAGGGCTGGCAGGCCTGGGACGAAGGTCCACTGGTCACCGGGCTGACGGCGACGCCGGTCTGGGTCGGACCCGAGCGCGAGGTCTACGCGCTGCAGAACCAGACCGCCAAGGCCACGGCCGCCCTGTTCCGCCTCGACCCAGTCACGGGCAAGCCCGAGGCGAATTCGCTGGTGGCCCTGGCCGGCTACGACCTTGAGCCGAACTTTGTCTATGACGCCCAGGCCAAAAGGCTGGCCGGCATCCATTTCGAGACCGATGCGCCGGGTAGCGTCTGGTTCGATGCGGCCATGAAGGCGGCACAAATCGAAGTCGACAAGCAGTTGCCCGCAACGGTCAACATCCTCAATTGCACCCGCTGCACACAGGTGCCGACGGTCTTGGTGACCTCGGTGTCGGACCGCTCACCCGCGACTTTTTACCTCTACAACCGTGATACCAAGGCCTTGACGCTGGTGGCCAGCACCAAGCCCTGGATCGACCCGCGGCAGATGGCCAGACGCGATGTGCAGCAGTTTGCCGCGCGCGACGGCCTGAACATTCCGGTGCAGGTCACCCTGCCCAAACAACCGGCCAAAGGGCCCTGGCCGGCGGTGGTGCTGGTGCATGGCGGCCCGAATGTGCGCGGCAACCATTGGACCTGGGAGCCCAGCGCACAGTTGCTGGCTTCGCGAGGCTAT
>CAIJIT010000291.1 GCA_903820745.1 uncultured Burkholderiales bacterium | reverse complement strand
CTGTTGATCGAGTACCCGCCAAAGCTGTCGGTGTCAGTGAGGGTCAACGCCTTGAAAGGCACATCAAGTGGTCTTCTGCGCCGAGATCGCCCCGACATTGCGTCGAAATACTGGAAAGGCGTGCTGTGGTCGCCTTTGTACTTCGTCGTCAGCGCAGGCGGTGCGCCACGGGAAACCATCAAGGCTTACGTCGAGGCGCAGCGCGCTTGCTCTGCACCGTCAGCAGCCCTCACGGGCTGCCCCTCTACCTCCCCGCCATGAATGGCGGGGTTTCTCGGGAGTTCCGATGAAAAACCCGAACCGATGAATGACAAACCGGCCTCCGCGCCAAACGCCCTCAGACGTTTCCTGGACGGCGATGTCTGGCATTCGTTCTGCAAGTCGCCGGTGGCGATGCTGGCGGCCTTGATCGCCTTTGTCTGCATCTTCTGCGCGCTGTTCGCCGATGTGGTCGCGCCGCACAACCCGTTTGATCTGGCCTCGCTGGAGTTGATGGACTCGCGCCTGCCTCCGTCATGGATGGAGGGCGGCAGCCGCAACTACCTGCTGGGCACCGATGACCAGGGCCGCGACTTGCTGTCGGCGTTGATGTACGGGGCGCGTATCTCGCTCTTCGTCGGGCTGGCCTCAGTGCTGTTGTCGATGCTGATCGGCGTCAGTCTGGGCTTGCTGGCTGGCTTTGTCGGCGGCAAGGTCGATGCCTTCATCATGCGCATCTGCGATGTGATGCTGTCCTTCCCGTCGATTCTGGTCGCGCTGTTGATCGACGGCGTCGGGCGCGCAATGTTCCCGAACGCGCATGATTCGCTGGCCTTCATGGTGCTGATTCTGGCGATCTCGCTGACCGGCTGGGTGCAATATGCGCGCACTGTGCGCGGCTCGACGATGGTCGAACGCAACAAGGAATATGTGCAGGCCGCGCGAGTCATCGGCGTCAGCAAGGGCCGCATTATGGCGCGCCATGTGCTGCCCAATGTGCTCGGCCCGGTGCTGGTGCTGGCGACAATTCAGGTGGCCGCTGCGATCATCACCGAAGCGACGCTGTCTTTTCTGGGCGTTGGCGTGCCACCGACCAGCCCGTCGCTGGGCACCTTGATCCGGGTCGGCAACGATTTCTTGTTCTCGGGCGAATGGTGGATCACGATCTGGCCGGGCACGATGCTGGTGCTGATCGCGCTGAGCGTGAACCTGCTCGGCGACTGGCTGCGCGATGCACTGAACCCCCGCCTGCGTTGAAATCATGACCATACCATTGCTTGAAGTCCGCCATCTGCGCGTCGAGTTTCCGACTCGGCACGGCAATCTGCTGGCGCTCGATGACATCAGTTTCGACATCGCGCCGGGAGAAATCCTCGGCGTGGTCGGTGAATCGGGGGCCGGCAAATCGCTGACCGGTGCGGCGATCATCGGCCTGCTCGACCCGCCCGGTCGCATCGCTGCCGGCGAGATCCTGCTTGAAGGCCGGCGCATCGACAAGCTGCCCTACGAGCAGATGCGCCAGATCCGTGGGCGCCAGATCGGCGCGATCTTCCAGGATCCATTGACCTCGCTGAACCCGCTCTACACGGTCGGGCGGCAGTTGATCGAGACCATCACCACCCATCTGCCGCTGAGCCAGGCGCAGGCCCGCAAGCGCGCGATCGAGTTGCTCGAACAAACCGGCATCCCGGCAGCGGCAGCGCGCATCGACCAATTCCCGCACCAATTTTCAGGCGGCATGCGCCAGCGCGTTGTGATCGCCCTGGCCCTGGCCGGCAATCCGAAGCTGATCGTCGCCGACGAGCCGACGACTGCGCTCGATGTTTCGATCCAGGCGCAGATCATCGCCTTGCTCAAGAGCATCTGCAAGGAGCAGGGTGCCGCGGTGATGCTGATCACGCATGACATGGGGGTGATCGCTGAAACCTGCGACCGGGTGGCCGTGCTCTATGCCGGCCGGGTGGCAGAGATCGGCCCGGTCCATGCGGTGATCCATCAGCCCGCGCATCCCTACACGGTGGGCCTGATGGGCGCGATCCCGGCGCTGGACCAGGAGGTCGAGCGGCTGTTGCAGATCGACGGGGCGATGCCGCGGCTGAATGCGATCCCTTCCGGCTGCGCTTTCAACCCGCGCTGCAGCCAGGCCTTCGATCGCTGCCGTAGCGAGCGACCCGAGTTGACCAGCGCTGGCGGCACGACCGCTGCCTGCTGGTTGCCCGCCAATCAATCGGGCCAAGTATCGTGAACGAGACCCTCGTAGAAGTCAAAGATCTGGCCAAAGTCTTCGATGTTTCCGCCCCCTGGCTGAACCGCGTGGTCGAGCGCAAGAGCCGTCAATTTGTCCATGCTGTCGACGGCATCAGCTTCACCATCGAGCGCGGCAAGACGCTGGCCCTGGTCGGCGAATCGGGCTGCGGCAAGAGTACGGTCGCCAGGCTGCTGGTGGGCCTGTATGAGCCGACCCGCGGGACCGTCAGCTTTGAAGGTGTCGACACAGCGAAAACGCTCAAAGCCGGTGCGTCGCAGACCTTGCGGCGGCGCATGCAGATGATCTTCCAGGATCCCTATGCCTCCTTGAACCCGCGCTGGAAGGTGCTGGACATCGTTGCCGAGCCGCTGCGCGAGCATGGGCTGTTCCCCGATCCGCTCCAGCTCAAGGCAAGGGTCGACGAGTTGCTGCGATCGGTCGGCATGTCGGCAGTGGATTGCGACAAATTTCCGCATCAATTCTCGGGCGGTCAGCGCCAGCGGATCTCGATCGCCCGTGCGCTGGCGACCGAGCCCGAGTTCCTGGTCTGCGACGAGCCGACCTCGGCGCTCGATGTCTCGGTGCAGGCTCAGGTGCTCAACATCATGAAGGACTTGCAGCGTGCGCGCGGCCTGACCTATTTGTTCATCTCGCACAATCTGGCCGTTGTGCGTCATGTGGCTGATCAGGTCGGTGTGATGTATCTGGGTCGCCTGGTCGAATTGGCCGACAAGGCCGAGCTGTTCACCAATCCGCGGCACCCGTACACCCGCATGCTGCTGGATGCGATCCCGGATATCCACATGAGCGGGCGGGCACGTACGCCGGTGCAGGGCGAGGTGCCCAATCCGCTCGAACCGCCCGGCGGTTGCAGTTTCCATCCGCGCTGCCCGCAGGCGCTGCCACGCTGCACCACCGAGCGCCCGCAGATGCGGGAGTTCAAAGGCGTGCGGGTGGCCTGCCATGCGCTGGACCCACAGCCGGCTGAGTCATAGCCTGTCAGTGGCTGTGCGCGGCCGAAGCCGCCGGCGCGGGGGGCGGCAGAGTCAACGGGCCCTTCTGGCCGCAGCCGGCTGTCAAGCTCAGCAGGACCAGCGCCAAGCCGAGCTTCTTGATTGACCCTGGCAGCAGATCGTCTTCGCGGACGGGACCTACACTGAGCTGAGTTATTTTTTTCATCATTCCGGAAGTTTATCGCCCATGTCTGCAAAGCCAGCCGCCGCTCCTCCAGCCACCCCGATGACTGATGCCGACTACCAGGCCAGCACCCGCGCCTTGCTGGATCGCATTGAAACGCAGGTCGACAACTGGCTTGATGAGGATGTGGTCGACATCGACAGCCACCGCACCGGCGGCTTGCTCGAACTGAGCTTCCCCAACGCCAGCAAGATCATCATCAACACACAGCCGCCGCTGCAGGAGCTCTGGCTGGCGGCACGTGCCGGCGGCTACCATTTCCGCTTCTGCGCTGGCGCCTGGCTTGACACCAAGACCAGCGTCGAATTTCATGCTTTGCTTTCAGCCCAAGTCAGCGCCCAAGCCGGCAAGGCTTTGAGCTTCAATTGAACTGCGGCCTCAGCGCTTGAACAGGTCGAGAATGCTTTTCTTTTCTTCGGCATTGGTCGGCTGCTTGGCGCTGTCTTCGCTTAGCTTGCGAACCCCGGCGCTGCCGGTGAATTCGTCGTAATACCATTCGCCGTTGAGGCGCACGATGCCCTCAGGCGCAGAAGGCTCTGAAACGGCGGCGTTGCGCAAGGCAAATCCCATGTACTCGATCCAGACCGGCAGCGACAGCCCGCCGCCGGTCTCCCGGTCGCCGAGCTTTCTCGGTTGGTCATAGCCTATCCAGGACACCGCTGCAACCTCTTGCTGGTATCCAGCGAACCAGGCATCGTGCGAGTCGTTGGTGGTGCCGGTCTTGCCATAGATGTCCGGGCGTTTCAGCATGGCCTGGGCTTTGGCGGCGGTGCCGCTGCGCGTCACCTCCTGCAACAGGCTGGACATCATGAAGGCATTGCGCGGCTCGATCACGCGGTTGTCTTCGCTGAGTTCGGTCTTCGAGGTTTCGTAAATCAGCCGGCCCTTGCTGTCGACGACCTTGGCAATCAGGATCGGCGCCAGACGGTAGCCCCCATTGGCAAACACGCTATAGGCTTGCACCATTTGCATCGGTGTGACCGCACCTGCGCCCAGCGCCATGGTCAGATAAGCCGGATGCCTCTCGGCATCGAAGCCGAAACGGCTGACCCATTGCTGGGCATAGTGGGTGCCGATCGAGTTCAGGATCCGGATCGACACCATATTCTTCGAATGCGCCAGGGCATAACGAAGCGAGATCGGACCTTCAAAAGTGCCTTCATAGTTCTTCGGCTCCCAGGGCTGGCTGCCGGTCGCGGTGGCGTCGAAGAACAAGGCTGAATCATTGATCACTGTGCTCGGCGTGAAACCTTTCTCCAGGGCGGCCGAGTAGATGAAGGGCTTGAAGCTGGAGCCTGGCTGACGCCATGCCTGGGTGACATGGTTGAACTTGTTCTTGGC
Source organism: uncultured Burkholderiales bacterium (assembly GCA_903820745.1). Classification (GTDB taxonomy): domain Bacteria; phylum Pseudomonadota; class Gammaproteobacteria; order Burkholderiales; family Burkholderiaceae_C; genus Paucibacter_A. The sequence continues at coordinate 28,815 of CAIJIT010000291.1, read as the reverse complement.
AAAATCGAATCCGCCGACCAACGCGCGCAAACGGCCATTGCGAGGATCAATCGCGACAAAAGCCCCCTCGACTTCGGGTAACTGGGTAATGGCCCATTCTTCCTTTTCATTCTTGCCCGGGCCCGCCGCATAGGCGCCGCCCTTGATGACGCGAATGATCGAGCCACGGCTGATACGCTTCTTGGGGTTGCCATCGCCCGACAGTCCTGAACTCACCGGCTTGAGCCCCTCGCCGCTGATGGCGACGATTTCGCCGCTTTGCAGCGCAGCAATGACCTTGCGCGGGCCTGCTTCGAGTACCACGGCGGCCAGCAACTCGTCGTTGGCCGGGTGGTCGCTCAGCGCTTCGGCGATACGGGTGTCGACCTCCTTGTCGTCGCCCGGTAGGTCCGCATAGCCTTCGGGTCCGCGATATAGCTGGCGGCGCTCGAAAGTCATGATGCCCCGGCGCAGAGCGCGATAGGCCGCGTTCTGCTCGTCTGCATTGATCGTCAAATAGACGTTCAGTCCGCGTGAATAGGCATCGTCCCCATATTGGCTGAAGATCAGTTGCCGGGCCGATTCCGCGACGAATTCGGCGTGATAGGTCGATTCGTTGATCTGACGGTAGCGCAGCGTCTGAGCCTTGGCGATATTGCGTTGCTTCTCGGTGATGTAGCCGTTGTCCAGCATACGCTCGATGATGTATTGCTGGCGGATATTGGCGCGGCGCGGGTTGTTGATCGGGTTGTAAGCCGAGGGCGCTTTGGGCAGACCGGCGAGCATGGCGGCTTCGGCGATCGAGAGCTCATGCAGGGGTTTACCGAAATAGACTTCGCTGGCGGCGGCAAAGCCATAAGCGCGATGACCGAGGAAGATCTGGTTCATGTAGATCTCGAGAATTTGCTCCTTGCTGAGGGCTCTTTCGATTTTCAACGCCAGCAGAATTTCATAGATCTTGCGAGAAAAAGTCTTTTCCTTGGAGAGGTAGAAGTTGCGCGCAACCTGCATCGTGATCGTCGACGCACCCTGGCTGCGCGACTCGCCGAAGTTGGCCAACCCGGCGCGCACGATGCCAAGATAGTCGACGCCGCCATGCTGGTAAAAGCGAGAGTCCTCGATCGACAGCACGGCATCCTGCATCACCTTCGGAATTTCCTTGATCGGCAGGTAATTGCGGCGCTCCTCGCCGAATTCGGCCAGCAACTGGCCATCACTCGACAGCACGCGCAAAGGCAGTTTGGGCATGTAGTCGGTCAGGCCGCTGATGTCGGGCAGATTCGGGTAGGCCATGGCCATCGCCAGGGTTACCAGCAATGCCACTCCGGTCGTGCCGGCGAAAGCCAGTCCTGCCAGCCATAGCAGGCCATGCAAGAGCAAATTCAGGCCGCTCCGGCCAACTGCGAGGCTTGCTTCAGGTGTGTGGCTTGATGGGGACTTTTTTCTGGCGTCGCTCATTGGCATTCCGGTTCTATCGCTCGATTATAGAAAGCCTCGGTCGCGCCGGGCCGCGCAGTTGATCGGCGCTTCGCGCAAGGACCGGGGCAGGACCGGCAGGGACTGGCTGAAGCGGCGGGTCTGCATCCGTTGATCCTGGACGTCGAATCTCATGCAGCCCGCCGTGGCATGGGCCGCTTGGTCGCCAGGCTGCCCGATGGTGGCAAGGGCGCGCTGGTGGCCTTGTTTGAGATCGGTTCTGAAATGACCAGCCTCAAGGTCTTGCTCGATGAAGACAATGTTGCCAGCAGCTGCACTAATTAGAGACAAATATAGACAAACGAGTCATATCATTAAAATATGAGACTCAGTGTTTGGGCCGAACTACGAGGCATCAGGTACAAGACCGCATGGCGCATGTGGAAAGCCAAGACCTTGCCGGTCCCGGCCTACCAACTCGCCACAGGCACTGTGGTTATTGAAGGCGACCCTGCTGTCAGCAGCCGTGAGCAAAGGCGCTGGTTCGAGTTCTCGCTGCGAGTTTTGATCAAGACGCTGACGCCGGTCATGCCGGCAACCGTAAAGTCCTGAGACCATGGCGACCATGGCGGTCAAGTTTCAATTTGACTTCGGCCGCCGCTTGGCGGCCGTGACGGAGCAGTTTCGCGATCGGTGAACGATTTCAATAACACCCAGTTTGTCAATCTGCCAGCGAATGTGTCGTCCGACAGCTTTGGCGGCTGCCAATGCAGCATTGTTCGCAGCTTCGCTCTTCAGCGCCACCGCAAACCGCTTTCTGAACCTGGAGTTGTCGGCCTTGGAAGCCGATGGCAAGGGCGAGATTGTTTCGAGTCCGCGCGTGATCACTGCCGATCAGGTCAAGGCCTTGATCGAGCAGGGCGAAGAACGGCCCTATCAGGTCGCAACCTCCAGCGGCGCGACCTCGATCCAGTTTCGCAAGGCCAATTTGAAGCTTGAAGTCACGCCGCAGATCAGCCTCGTGGGCAATGTGATCTTGAATGTCGACATCAACAAGGACAGCCGAGGCACGCTGACGCCACAGGGCTATTCGATCAACACCCAACATGTGCAGACCCAGGTGCTGGTTGAAAACGGCGGCACGGTGGTGATCGGGGGAATTTTTACCCAGGATGAACGCGAGGATATTTCCAAGGTGCCGGTCCTGGGTGACATGCCTTACCTCGGCAATCTGTTCAAGAACAAGGCGCGTATTTCAAGCAAGACCGAATTGCGGATTTTTCTCACGCCGAAGGTTGTCAGCGACCAGGCGACGCTGCGTTGAGGGCCAAGCCTTGGGCGCCGGCATTGCGGAAGTTGAGTCAAATGAGGCGGATTTTTTTGGCTCTGCGCTTGCTGACAGAAGCGCTCGCTGGCCTTGTCCTGCTGGTAGTCCGAGAGCGAATCGGCATTTCGTGTCAGTCCATATGGCTTGGACTCGACTGAAGCCCCGGGTTCAACCGATACTGCGGGTCTTGGCTCAGGCTGCTTCAGCAAGAATTGATCTTGGCGCCCAATCGATTGAATATCGCGCTCGTCGGCATGCCAGGTGGCGGGAAGTCCACCGTCGGCCGACAACTCGCTCGCCAACTCGGCATCAGCTTCATCGATTCGGATGCGGTGATTGAGTTGCGCCTTGGCGAGCCGATCCGCGCTTTTTTTGACCGCGCCGGTGAGGCCGCCTTCCGCGATGTCGAAGGCGAAGTGCTGGCAGAAATCCTGGCGCGCGATGGCGATTTCGTTCTGGCCACGGGTGGTGGTTCGGTGCTCCGGGAAAGCAACCGGGAGCTGCTGAAAATGAGCACCACGGTGCTCTATCTGCGCAGTTCGCCGGAGGAGTTGTTCCGCCGCCTGCGCCACGATACCCAGCGTCCGCTGCTGCAGGTGCGCGACCCGCTGCAGACCTTGCGCGAGCTGTTCGCCAAGCGTGACCCGCTGTATCGGCAATGCGCGCATTACATACTCGATACCGGCCGCCCCTCGGTTCACGGCTTGGTCAATATGGCCTTGATGCAACTCGAACTCGCCGGCGTCATCGATCCGTCGCGAGTGGCGGCAAAAGTAGGCGCCGAGCCCCAATGAGCGACGGCAGCGATCCGCTCGCCGCCCGTACACTTCGCCCATGAATGCTGAATCCGCCCTGTCGACCGACCGTCCTGCGACACAGACCGTTGTCATTGAGCTCGACGAGCGTGGCTACGACATCCTGATTGGCTCTGGGCTGCTCGACGCCGAGTCCAGTTGGCAAGGTCTGCCGCGCGCTGCTGCCGCCTTGATCGTCAGCAACGAGACAGTTGCGCCGCTGTACCTGGAACGACTGCGGGCCAGTCTGCTGAAGGTCTACCCACGCGTGGAAGCGGTGCTGCTGGCTGATGGCGAGGAATTCAAGGATTGGGATTCGCTGAACCGTATCTTCGACCATTTGCTGGGCGGCGCGATGGATCGCAAGACCGTGCTGTTCGCGCTTGGCGGCGGTGTCGTCGGCGACATGACAGGATTTGCCGCTGCGGTCTATATGCGCGGCGTGCCCTTTGTACAGGTCGCCACGACCTTGCTGGCGCAGGTCGATTCATCGGTCGGTGGCAAGACCGCCATCAACCACCCGCTGGGCAAGAACATGATCGGGGCTTTTTATCAGCCGGCGCGGGTGATTGCCGACCTCGATACGCTCGACACCTTGCCGGCCCGCGAGTTGTCTGCCGGGTTGGCCGAAATCATCAAGTACGGGCCGATCGCCGATGCCGCATTTCTTGAATGGATCGAGCTCAATCTTGAGGCGCTTTTGGCGCGCGACAAGAAGGCGCTGGCCTATGCGGTCAAGCGCTGCTGCGAGATCAAGGCCTGGGTCGTTGGTCAGGACGAACGCGAACAGGGTTTGCGCGCGATCCTCAATTTCGGCCATACCTTTGGCCATGCGATCGAAACCGGCCTCGGCTATGGGAAATGGTTGCACGGCGAGGCGGTTGGATGCGGCATGGTGATGGCCAGCGATCTCTCGGTCAGGATGGGGCTGATGCCAGCGGAGTTTTTGCCGCGCATGCAACGCTTGATCAGCCGTGCCGGTTTGCCGGTGCGCGGCCCCCAGCTTGGGCTGCAGCGCTATCTGGAATTGATGCGCGTCGACAAAAAGGCCGAGGGCGGGCAGATCCGCTTCGTGCTGGTCGAAGGCCTCGGCCGCGCCGGCATGCATGCGGCGCCCGACGCCTTGGTTGGCGACGTGCTGGCCAGCCATTGCGATCAGTGATGCGGCTTGCAGCCTACGCCTGCGACCCCGGCAAAAGCCGTGGCCGCAGGCGCATTGAAACGCCAGCGCCGACGCGCAGCGAATTCCAGCGCGACCGTGACCGCATCATCCACAGCACGGCGTTTCGCCGTCTGGTTTACAAGACTCAGGTGTTTCTGAACCATGAGGGCGACCTGTTCCGCACCCGACTGACCCATTCGCTTGAAGTGGCGCAACTGGGCCGATCGATCGGGCGCAGCCTGCAGCTCGATGAGGATTTGATCGAGGCGATCGCGCTGGCGCATGACCTCGGGCATACGCCCTTTGGTCATGCGGGCCAGGATGTGCTCGACCGTTGCATGCAAGGCCATGGTGGCTTTGAGCATAATTTGCAGTCGCTGCGGGTCGTTGATCTGCTCGAGCAGCGTTACCCCGAATTCGATGGCTTGAACCTGACCTTTGAGACCCGCGAAGGCATTCTCAAACATTGCGCCAGGCGCAACGCCTTGACGCTTGATGCCGCAGAGCCCGGTGGCGTGGCGGCGCGTTTTCTCAACGGTCAGCAGCCCGGCTTGGAGGCGCAGCTTTGCAACTTGGCCGACGAGGTGGCTTACAACGCGCATGACATCGACGACGGTGTGCGCTCGGGTTTGCTGTCTCTCGAACAGCTCGAGGAGGTCGAGTTGGTGCGGCAATACCTGCGCCAGGCTTTGGCCGAGTACCCAGGATTGAGCGGCAAGCGTTTGCTGGCGGAAACGATCCGGCGCATTTTGTCGGCCCAGGTTTACGACATCATCAACGCAACGTCGGCCGCGCTGCACGATGCCGCGCCCGCCGACAGCGATGCCGCTCGGGCCCAGGCGCCGCTGGTCTGCTTCAGCCCCGGCATGCGCCAGGCCAGCACCGAGTTGAAGCGATTCCTGTTTGCCAAGCTCTACCGCCATCCGCAGGTGCAAGGTACCAGGCTGAAAGCCGAGCAAGTGCTGCGCGAGCTGTTCGAAATTTATGTCAGGGATCCGGCCGAACTTCCCGCCGACCATGCCGCCGCTGCTGCTGCCGACGGCGCACCGCGCGCCTGCGCTGACTACATCGCCGGCATGACCGACCGTTTCGCCTTGCGTGAACATCAGCGGCTGACCGGCAAGACGCTGTTCTGACGCTGCCGGCGCTTCGCAAGCGACAGATTTACCTCAACCCGTCAAGGCGTTTGTCAATGGCCCGACTCCCCCGTTTGGTTCTCGCTGATCAGGCCCATCACGTCATCCAGCGCGGCAACAACCGTCAAGCCATCGTGCTGGCAGATGCTGACCGGCAGCAGCTTCTTGACATTTTGCGCGACTGTGCAATGGCCAGCAGGGTGGCGGTGCATGCCTATGTGGTGATGGGCAACCATCTGCATCTGCTGGCGACACCGGAAGATGCGCAGGGATTGAGCCATTTGATGCAATCACTGGGGCGGCGCTATGTGGCCTGGTTCAACCACAAGTACCAACGCAGCGGGACGCTCTGGGAGGGGCGCTTCCGCGCCAGCTTGATCGACAGCGAGCGTTATTTTCTGGCGTGCATGCGCTATATCGAGCTGAATCCGGTGCATGCCGGCCTTTGTGCAAGTCCGCAGGAGTTCGTCTGGTCGAGTTGCGCTCATCACCTGGGAAGCCGGCACGACTTGCTGGTCACTGACCACCCCTTGTTCTGGTCGCTGGGCAATACGCCGTTCGAGCGCGATGCGGCCTACAGGGAGCTGCTTGAGCAGGGTCTGGCTGACGACGATCGTAAAAAGCTTACCGAGGCAGTGTTGAGAGGACGGCCACTGGGTGAGCCGAATTTTCTCACGCAGTTGGCCAACCAAAATGGGCGTTTTGCTGTGGCAAGAGCTCGCGGCCGGCCGCGGAAACCTGTAGCGGGTCAGCAATAAATTTACTCTGACCCCATTTAATTCTGGATTTTTGCGGGATAGGGTAATTAATTGACTCTGACCCCATTTTATTGAGCTTGAAGAAATTGCTGCAGTGCAGTAACCTGTCAGCTGTTTCTGGATACTGATGGGGATTGCTGTGAGTAAATTGACCAAGGCCGCCGACATTCAAGCCGAGATTAAGGATCTCGCTGCCCATGGTTTGTACCGGCCGCAGAACGAAAAGGACGCTTGCGGCCTTGGTTTTGTCGCGCATATCAAGGGCTTGAAGGCGCACAGCATCGTCCAGCAGGGTTTGAAGATCCTCGAGAACCTGGACCATCGCGGTGCCGTCGGTGCCGACAAGTTGATGGGCGACGGCGCGGGCATCCTGATCCAGATCCCTGACGAGTTCTATCGCATCGAGATGGCCTTGCAGGGCATCGTCCTGCCGCCGCCGGGTGAATATGGGGTCGGCATGATTTTCCTGCCCAAGGAGCATGCCTCGCGCCTGGCTTGCGAGCAGGAACTGACCCGCGCGATCAAGGCCGAAGGTCAGGTGTTGCTCGGTTGGCGCGATGTGCCGGTCGACCGCGAGATGCCGATGTCGCCGACCGTGCGCGAAAAAGAGCCGGTCATCCGACAGATCTTCATCGGCCGCGGCCAAGACATCATTGTTCCCGACGCCCTCGAGCGCAAGTTGTATGTGATTCGCAAGACCGCGTCGAGCGCGATCCAGGCCCTGCAGCTGACGCATAGCCACGAGTATTACGTGCCCAGCATGAGCTGCCGCACCGTCATCTACAAGGGCTTGTTGCTGGCCGATCAGGTCGGCGGCTATTACAAAGACCTGGCCGATCCGCGCGTGGTTTCGGCCATCGCGCTGGTCCACCAGCGTTTTTCGACCAATACCTTCCCCGAATGGCATCTGGCCCACCCCTACCGGATGGTGGCCCACAACGGCGAAATCAACACCGTCAAGGGCAATTTCAACTGGATGCGCGCCCGTGAGGGCGTGATGAAGTCGCCAGTGCTCGGCGAGGACTTGAACAAGCTCTATCCGATCAGCTTCGAGCACCAGAGCGACACCGCGACTTTCGACAACGCGATCGAGTTGCTGACCATGGCCGGTTATCCGCTCGCGCATGCGGCAATGATGATGATCCCCGAAGCCTGGGAACAGCATGAAATGATGGACCCGCGCCGCCGCGCCTTTTATGAATATCACGCGGCGATGATGGAGCCCTGGGACGGTCCTGCGGCGATGGTCTTCACCGATGGCCGCCAGGTCTGCGCCGCACTCGACCGCAACGGCCTGCGTCCGGCGCGCTACTGCATCACTGACGACGATCTGGTGGTGCTCGCTTCAGAATCCGGTGTCTTGCATATCCCCGAGAACAAGATCGTCAAGAAATGGCGCTTGCAGCCCGGCAAGATGTTCCTGATCGATCTGGAGCAAGGCCGGATCGTCGACGATGAGGAACTGAAGAATCAGTTCGCCAATGCGCGGCCTTACCGCCAATGGATCGACAACGTCCGCGTCAAGCTCGACGACATCAAGGTGCCCGATGTCCTGCCGGCCGAGTTCAAGACTTCCTTGCTCGACCGTCAGCAGGCCTTCGGTTTTACCCAGGAGGACATCAAGTTCCTGATGGGGCCGATGGCTTCGGCCGGCGAAGAAGCACTCGGCTCGATGGGCAATGACTCGCCGCTGGCGGTGCTGTCTTCAAAGGACAAGCCGCTCTACAACTATTTCAAGCAGCTGTTCGCCCAGGTCACGAACCCGCCGATCGACCCGATCCGTGAAAACATCGTGATGTCGCTGAACAGCTTTGTCGGCCCCAAGCCGAACCTGCTCGACATCAACGCGGTCAATCCGCCGATGCGTCTGGAAGTGTCGCAGCCGATTCTCGACTTCAAGGACATGGCCCGTTTGCGCCAGATCGAGGCCTATACCAACGGCAAGTTCAAGACCTACGAGCTCGGTATCACCTACCCGCTGGCCTGGGGCCATGAAGGCGTCGAAGCGCAGTTGGCTTCGCTGTGCGCCGAGTCGGTCGATGCGATCAAGAGCGGCCACAACATCCTGATCATCACTGACCGGCTGCTGGCGGCAGATCGGGTCGCGATCCCCGCGCTGCTGGCCTTGTCGGCCGTCCACCACCATCTGGTCCGCGCCGGACTGCGCACAACCGCCGGCTTGGTGGTCGAAACCGGCAGCGCCCGCGAAGTCCATCATTTCGCCGTGCTCGCAGGTTTTGGCGCCGAGGCGGTCCATCCCTATCTGGCGCTGGAAACCCTGGCCGCGATCGCTGCCGATCTACCCGGCAGTCCATCGGCTGACAAGGCGATCTACAACTACATCAAGGCGGTTGGCAAGGGTCTGTCGAAAATCATGTCCAAGATGGGCATTTCGACTTATATGTCCTACTGCGGCGCGCAGATCTTCGAGGCGATCGGCTTGCAGCCTGACTTCGTCGAAAAGTATTTCCGTGGCACGCCGACCCAGGTCGGCGGCATCGGTGTGTTCGAGGTCGCTGAGGAGTCGATTCGCCTGCACCGAGCCGCCTTTGGCAACGACCCGGTGCTGGCCGGTATGCTCGACGCTGGCGGTGAATATGCCTGGCGCGCGCGCGGCGAAGAGCATATGTGGACGCCTGACGCGATTGCCAAGCTGCAGCACAGCGCGCGCAGCGGCAAGTTCGACACCTACAAGGAATACGCGCAGATCATCAACGACCAGAGCCGCCGTCATATGACGCTGCGCGGCCTGTTCGAGTTCAAATTCGATCCAAGCAAGGCGATTGCGCTGGATCTGGTTGAGCCCGCCAGCGAAATCGTCAAGCGCTTTGCTACCGGCGCGATGTCGCTGGGTTCGATCAGCACCGAAGCCCATGCAACGTTGGCCGTGGCAATGAACCGTATCGGTGGCAAGAGCAATACGGGCGAGGGTGGCGAAGACCCGGCGCGCTACCGCAATGACCTGAAGGGCATCAAGATCGTCGCCGGCACCAAGGTCAGCGATGTTGTCGGCGCCAAGGTGATCGCGGTCGACTATGAACTGCAGGCCGGAGATTCGCTGCGTTCGAAGATCAAGCAGGTCGCTTCGGGACGTTTCGGCGTGACGACCGAATACCTGGTGTCCGCCGACCAGATCCAGATCAAGATGGCGCAGGGCGCCAAGCCCGGCGAAGGCGGCCAGTTGCCCGGCGGCAAGGTGACCGAGTACATCGGTATGTTGCGCTATTCAGTGCCCGGCGTCGGACTGATCTCGCCGCCGCCGCACCATGACATCTATTCGATCGAGGATCTGGCCCAACTGATCCATGACCTGAAAAACGTCAACCCACGGGCTGATGTGTCGGTCAAGCTGGTGTCCGAAGTCGGCGTCGGCACGATCGCTGCGGGTGTGACCAAGGCCAAGGCCGATCACCTGGTGATCGCCGGCCATGACGGCGGCACCGGCGCTTCGCCCTGGTCGTCGATCAAGCATGCCGGTACGCCGTGGGAGCTTGGTCTGGCGGAGGCGCAGCAGACGCTGGTCTTGAACCGTTTGCGCGGCCGCGTCCGCGTGCAGGCCGATGGTCAGATGAAGACCGGCCGCGATGTCGTCATCGGCGCGCTGCTCGGCGCCGACGAGTTCGGCTTCGCCACCGCGCCGCTGGTCGCCGAGGGTTGCATCATGATGCGCAAATGTCATCTGAACACCTGTCCGGTCGGTGTCGCCACCCAGGATCCGGTGTTGCGCGCCAAGTTCACCGGCAGACCCGAACATGTGGTCAATTTCTTCTTCTTCGTGGCTGAAGAAGCGCGCCAGATCATGGCCCAACTGGGACTGCGCAAGTTCGATGAATTGATCGGCCGCAGCGATCTGCTCGACACGAAAAAGGGCATCACCCACTGGAAAGCCAAGGGGCTTGATTTCTCGCGCATCTTCCATCGCCCGGTGGTGCCTGACGATGTTCCCCGCATCCATTGCAGCACGCAGGACCATGGGCTGGAGCGCGCGCTCGACGTCAAGTTGATCGAGAAATGCCTGCCCGCTTTCGAGCGCGGCGAGAAAGTCCAGTTCATGCAGGAGGTCAGCAATGTCCGCCGCACCGTCGGCGCGATGCTGTCGGGTGAGCTGATCCGGCGCCTGCCCGAAGGTCTGCCGGACCAGACCATCTTCATCCAGATGCAAGGCACCGGCGGCCAGAGCTACGGCGCTTTTCTGGCCCAGGGCATCACCTTCTATCTGATCGGCGATGCCAACGACTACACCGGCAAGGGCCTGTCGGGCGGACGCATCGTCGTGCGGCCGAGCATCGACTTCCGCGGCGACTCGACCAAGAACATCATCGTCGGCAATACCGTGCTTTATGGCGCCACGCGTGGCGAGGCCTTCTTCCGCGGCGTCGCCGGCGAGCGCTTCGGCGTGCGCCTGTCGGGCGCTTCGGCGGTGGTTGAAGGCACCGGCGACCATGGCTGCGAATACATGACCGGCGGCACCGTCGCGGTGCTGGGCCTGACCGGCCGCAACTTTGCTGCCGGCATGAGCGGCGGCATCGCCTATGTCTATGACGAGGACGGACTGTTCGCCAAGCGCTGCAACACCTCGATGGTGGCCCTGGACAAGCTGCTTCCAGCGGCCGAGCAGCAAGCCGGCATCGACAAGGCCATCTGGCACCACCTCGGCGCTGACGAGGCGCAGACCGACGAGGTGATCCTGAAGAAAATGCTCGAGGACCACCATCGCTGGACCGGCAGCCAGCGTGCGCGCGAGATCCTCGATCACTGGGAAGCTGCGCGCGCCAAGTTCGTCAAGGTCTTCCCGCATGAATACCGTCGCGCCTTGGGCGAAATCCACGCTGCCAAGACGGCCGCCCAAACCATCGCCTTGGCCCAGTTGCCAGTCGCCAAGCCAGTCAAGGCCTGAGAGAGAACATCATGGGAAAAATCACCGGCTTCATGGAATTCGAACGACTCGAAGAGGGCTATGAGCCCGCTGCTTCGCGGGTCAAGAATTACAAGGAATTCGTCATCGGTCTGACGCCCGAACAGGCCAAAGTCCAGAGCGCGCGCTGCATGGATTGCGGAACGCCGTTCTGCAATAGCGGCTGCCCGGTCAACAACATCATTCCGGACTTCAACGACCTGGTCTTCAATGACGATTGGGCCAATGCGTCGGCGGTGCTGCACAGCACCAACAATTTCCCCGAGTTCACCGGGCGCATCTGCCCTGCGCCTTGCGAAGCTGCCTGCACCCTGAACGTCAATGATGGCGCGGTCGGCATCAAGTCGATTGAGCATGCGATCATCGACCGTGCCTGGGCCGAAGGCTGGGTCAAGCCAACGCTGGCCAAAGTCAAGACCGGCAAGACGGTTGCCGTCGTTGGCTCAGGCCCGGCCGGCATGGCTGCCGCGCAGCAACTGGCACGCGTCGGCCACAGCGTCACCCTGTTCGAGAAGAACGACCGCATCGGCGGCTTGCTGCGCTACGGCATTCCTGACTTCAAGATGGAAAAGAGCCATATCGATCGCCGCGTCGAACAGATGCAGGCTGAGGGCGTGGTCTTCCGCACTGGCGTGCTGGTCGGCAGCTTGCCCGCGGGCAGCAAGGTGACCAACTGGGCCAAGGAATCGATCAGCGCTGAGCAGTTGCAGGAACAGTTTGACGCGGTGCTGCTGACGGGCGGCTCCGAGTCCTCGCGCGACCTGCCGGTGCCCGGCCGCGAACTCGCGGGCGTGCATTTCGCGATGGAATTCCTGCCGCAGCAGAACAAGGTCAACGCCGGTGACAAACTGAAGGGCCAGATCCGCGCTGATGGCAAACATGTGATCGTCATCGGCGGTGGCGATACCGGCAGCGACTGTGTCGGTACGAGCAATCGTCACGGTGCCACGAGCGTCACCCAGTTCGAGGTGATGGCGCAACCGCCCGAGGTGGAAGACCGGCCGCTGACCTGGCCTTACTGGCCGATCAAGCTGCGCACATCGAGCAGCCATGAGGAAGGCTGCGAGCGTGAGTTCGCGGTTTCGACCAAGGCATTCCTGGGCGAAAAAGGCAAGCTGACCGGCGTCAAGACCGTGCGGGTCGAATGGCAGGGCGGCAAGATGGTTGAGGTTGCCGGTTCCGAGCAGATTCTCAAGGCCGACCTGGTGTTCCTGGCGATGGGTTTTGTGGCGCCGGTGGCCAGCGTGCTCGACGCCTTCGGCATCACCAAGGATGCGCGCGGCAATGCCCGCGCAACGACAGAAGTTACTGGCGGCTACCAGACCAATGTGGCCAAGGTCTTTGCGGCTGGCGACATGCGGCGTGGGCAATCGCTGGTGGTCTGGGCGATCAAGGAAGGCCGCCAAGCCGCCCGTTCGGTCGACGAGTTCTTGATGGGCGCGAGCGACTTGCCCAGATAGGTCGCGCCGCATCGCTTGCCGCGGCCCGTGCAGGGAGGAAAGGCCGCCAGAATGCTGCTGATCGCGACAGTGACCATCAGCTCGATCAGCTGAAGCCGCCACGCCAGCGTTGCAGACGGGAATCAGGCCGGCGCAGCATCAGACGCGCTCCATCCGGGTGTGAGTCGGCGATGGCGCCAGGGGGTAGGTCGGCCAGCCTTGTCATTGCGCAGATGCAAAAGCGCCATTTACTGTCGTAAATGCAGCGTAAAGCCCAGACGCCCAGCAAAGGCAAGTCGTACTTTCCCCTATGATCGAGCACTTCCAACGTGGCGCGATGTTCGCCTTGCACAAGCTTCATGCCCCTACAGTCTCCGCATTCGACAACTGCTGCACCTCCGCTGGTTGAGTTGTGTGACGTCAGTTGCGGCTATGGCGACCGGGTGATTCTGGAACGGGTCAATCTGCGGGTGCCGCGGGGTAAGGTGCTTGCCTTGATCGGCACCTCGGGCGGCGGCAAGACCACCGTTCTGCGCTTGCTGGGCAGGCAGATTCGCCCTTTTCAGGGCCAGGTCTTGTTCGACGGGCAGGATATTGCCGACCTCGATCTGGCACAGCTCTATGCAGTGCGGCGCCGTATGGGCATGCTGTTTCAGTTCGGCGCCTTGTTCACCGACTTGTCGGTGTTCGAAAATGTTGCCTTCCCGCTGCGCGAGCACAGCAAGTTGTCCGAGCCCATGATCCGTGACCTGGTGCTGATGAAGTTGAATGCAGTTGGGTTGCGAGGGGCCCGCGATCTGATGCCGGCAGAGATTTCCGGGGGCATGGCCCGGCGCGTGGCGCTGGCGCGGGCGATCGTGCTCGACCCCGATCTGGTGCTTTATGACGAGCCCTTCGCGGGCCTGGATCCGATCTCGCTGGGTGTGGCGGCGCGCTTGATCCGCGACCTGAATGATGCCTTGGGTCTGACCAGCATCATCGTTTCGCATGACCTGCATGAGACCTTTGCCATCGCCGACGAGGTCGCGATGATTGCCAATGGCCGTGTCGTTGCGCAAGGCACACCCGACGAGTTGCGGCGAAGCGAAGATCCGCTGGTCAGGCAGTTTGTCGGCGCCCATGCCGAAGGCCCGGTCCAGTTTCACCAAGCCGCGCAACCGGTGGCCCAGGATTTCGGACTGGGTCTGCGGCGAGAGCTTCGCGGATGATCGCGATGCTGACCAAATTCAGCGCTGGCATAGGCCGGGCCTTGCGGCTTGAACTGGCTGAAGTGGGAGCTTCGGCCCGTTTGTTTTGGCAACTGCTGGCGAGTTCGCCGCGCAGCCTGCTGCGTTTCGGTCTGGTCCGCGATCAGGTGTTTTTCCTTGGCAACCGTTCGCTGTCCATCATCAGCGTGTCGGGGCTTTTCGTCGGCTTCGTACTGGCGCTGCAGGGTTACTACACTTTGCAGCGTTATGGTTCGGCCGAAGCGGTCGGTTTGCTGGTCGCTTTGAGCCTGGTGCGCGAATTGGGCCCGGTGGTCACCGCGCTGCTGTTCGCCGGGCGGGCCGGCACTTCGCTGACGGCCGAGATCGGCTTGATGAAGGCGGGCGAGCAGTTGACGGCGATGGAGATGATGGCGGTTGATCCCTTGACCCGCGTCTTGTCGCCGCGCTTTCTGGGGGGTGTGATCGCGATGCCTTTGCTGGCTGCAGTATTTTCGGCGGTCGGCATTCTTGGAGGCTGGCTCGTCAGCGTGGTGCTGATCGGCATCGACGCGGGTGCCTTCTGGTCGCAAATGCAGGGTGGCGTCGAGGTCTGGGCCGACGTCGGCAATGGTGTCATCAAGAGTTTTGTTTTCGGCGTCATCGTGACCTTCGTGGCCTTGCTGCAAGGCTATACCTGCAAGCCGACACCTGATGGTGTGGCGCAGGCAACGACGCGCACGGTGGTGATGTCTTCACTGGCCGTCCTGGCATTCGATTTCTTGCTGACCGCCATGATGTTTTCGATCTGATTTGAAGGGAAATTGAATGCAATCCTCAAGGCATGACGCATGGGTTGGTTTTTTTGTGCTGGTGGGTGGCGCTGCGCTGCTGTTCCTGGCGCTGAAGGCCGGCAATCTGCTGAGCCTGAATTTCGATGAAAGCTATCAGGTGACGGCCAAATTCGACAATATCGGCGGACTGAAAAGCCGCGCTGCGGTCAAGAGCGCAGGCGTGGTCATCGGACGCGTCGAGTCGATCAGTTTTGACGACAAGAGCTTCCAGGCCCGTGTCGTGCTAAATCTGAACAAGAACGTCGTTTTCCCCAAGGACAGCTCGGCCAAGATCCTGACCGCCGGCCTGCTTGGCGAGCAGTACATCGGCCTTGAAGCCGGTGCAGATGAAAAGAACCTCGCTTCAGGCGACAACATCAAGCAGACCCAATCGGCGATCGTTCTGGAAAACCTGATCGGGCAATTCCTCTTCAACAAGGCGGCTGATTCGGGTGCACCGGCGGGCAGTAAACCATGACAGCAAGCTTGGCTCGGCGAGTTTCATTTTGGCTATTGTTGTTGCTGCTGGGTGGTTGCGCCAGCCTGCGCGGCCCTGGAGCGCCGGGGCAGAAGCTTGACCCCTGGGAAACCTGGAACCGCAAGGTCTTCAGCTTCAATGAGTCGCTCGATGCGCATGTGCTCAAGCCTGCGGCAACCGCTTATAGCGAAATTGTGCCTGCGCCGGTCCGGCTTGCAACCGACCATTTCTTCGGCAATATCGCCGACATCTGGTCCTCATTCAACCTCTTGCTGCAAGGCCGTTTCAAGGCCAGCGTCCAGCAGACGATGCGGTTTGCGGTCAATACGACCCTCGGCTTGGCCGGCTTGCTCGATATTTCGACCGAGGTCGGGCTGGAGAAGAACAGCGAAGACCTCGGCAAGACCTTCGGTCGCTGGGGTTTCGGCACCGGCGCCTATGTGGTCTGGCCGCTGTTCGGACCCAGTTCGGTGCGCGACTCGCTGGCCATGCCCTGGGACCGTCTGGCATCGCCGGCCCTGGTCTTCAATGGCGGGGCGAGCAAGACTGCCATCATCAGTCTGCAGACGATCAATGCCCGCGCCAATTTTCTGCGCGCGGGTGAGATGCTCGATGGCATTGCACTGGATAAATACACTTTTTACCGCGATGCCTATTTGCAGCGCCGCGGCAGTTTCGATGACGATGAAGAGTACGAAGTACTGACGCCTGCCAAGGCGCCGCCGTGATAGCCGTTTGTCCGGCTGGTGCGTTGAGAAGTATTGCTGCGTGAAAAAAAGGGAATCAATGGTTGCGATGAAACAAGTCTGCTTGAAATTGTTGTTGGGAGCCGCGGTGGCGCTGGGCGCTGTGCTGCCTTGCTTGGCCGCTGACGCGACTGCACCCGACCTGCTGATCCGGCAACTCTCGATCGAGACGATCGAGGCGGTCAAGTCCGACAAGTCGATCCAGGGCGGTGATCTGCAGAGGATCATCGCGCTGGTCGATACCAAGGTGATGCCGCATGTGAATTTTCAGCATATGACTTCGTCTGCGGTCGGGCGCTTCTGGCGTCAGGCAACGCCGGAGCAGCAAAAGCGCTTGCAGGAGGAGTTCAAGGCCTTGCTGGTACGCACTTATGCGGGCGCCTTGACCCAGGTGAAGGATCAGACGATTGCGCTGAAACCGCTGCGAGCGGCTGCTCAAGACACCGAAGTGGTGGTGCGCACCGAAATTCGCGGCAAAGGCGATCCGATTCAACTTGACTATCGCTTGGAAAAGATCGGCGACATCTGGAAGATCTATGACGTCAATGTGCTGGGCATCTGGCTGGCCGACCAATACCGGAACAGCTTCGCCCAGGAAATCGGCGCCAACGGCATCGATGGCTTGATCAAGACGTTGGTAGATCGCAACCAGAAGGCGGCCCAGAGCGCTGCCAAAGCCTGAGTGATCATGCTCAAGTTGCCGCCCTCAGTACGCATCGACGAGGCGCCGGCTCTCTGGGTCAGGCTGGAGGCCAGCTTGCGGGCCGAGGCAGCGCAAGTTGCCTGCGCTGCCGGCTCGCAATTGCATCTGACGGCTGCCGACCTGCAACAGTTTGATTCGACCGTGCTGAGCCTGCTGATCAGTGCTGCGAGGCTTTGCGCCGCTGAAGGTGTGCAGCTGAAGTTGCACCAGGTGCCCGACAAGTTGCTTGAATTGGCGCGGGTCTACGGTGTGGCGGAACTGCTCTGGCCCGAATGGATCGGCAAAACTGGCAATCAGCTCGTATAGCGTTTGCTGCGCAGGTTGCGCTTGATTTCCTGCAGCATCGGGCGCAGCTTGGGGCCCAGGCGCAAGGCCACGCCAGTGCTGAGGATGTCGATGACGATCAGATGCAACAGGCGTGACACCATCGGGCTGTAGCGGTCGTAGTCTTCCGGGTGATCGACTGCTAGCAAAATCTGCCCGCTGCTTTGTCCCATCGTGGCCAGCGGTGAACCACTGGCGGTGATGAAGATCGTTGTCGCGCCCTTCTTGCGCGCGATTTCGGCGGCGTCCATCAGGTCGCGGCTGCGCCCAGAGTTGCTGATGATGACCGCGCAATCGCCGGCTTGCAGCATCGTCGCGCTCATCAACTGCACATGGCCATCGCTGCATGCCGCGGTGTTGACCCCGAGGCGAAAGAATTTGTGCTGCGCGTCCTGTGCCACGATGCCGGAGTTTCCGACCCCGTAGAACTCGATCCGCCGGCCCTTGCTACCGGCTGCGGCCAACGCCGCGATGGCGCGGTCGAAAGCCAGCCCGGCAGCATCGTTGCGGTAATGCAGCAAGGCGGCGACGGCGTTGTCGATGACCTTGACGATCAGGTCGCCGGGTTTGTCGTCTTCGTCCACCGCACGGTGCACAAAGGGCACGCCCTCGTTGACGCTGCCTGCCAATTTGCGCTTGAAATCTGTCAAGCCGTCGTAGCCGACGCTACGACAAAAGCGCACAACGGTTGGTTTGCTGACATGGGACCGTTCGGCCAACTCGCTGACCGGCAAGCTGGCAAAGGCCCGCGCGTCGAGCAGCAGCAGCCTGGCGACTCGCTGCTCTGCAGGCGGCAATGCAGGGATCGATGCCTTGACGCGTTCGAGAATGCTCATGGTGACTCCACCGAATCTAGGATCATTGCTCTTCTGCCCAGGCAAAACCATCGCGTGCGACCAAGGCGCTGGCCGCTGCCGGACCCCAACTGCCGGCCGAATAAGGCCGCGGGCCGGTGCTGTCGTTGCGCCAGGCGTCGAGCACCGGTTCGACCCAGCGCCATGCCTGCTCCTGTTCGTCGCTGCGCACGAACAGATTCAAGCGCCCGGCGATGGCATCCAGCAGCAGACGCTCGTAAGCGCCGACCCGGTTGGCGGCGAATGCCTGGTCGAAGTCAAGGTCGAGCGATACCGGCGAAAGCATTTCGCCATGCGCACCGCCCTTGGCCGCAAGCAGTTGCAACTCGAGCCCGTCTTCCGGCTGCAGCTTGATGACGAGCCGGTTGGGCTGGTTCGTGCCTGGAAAGATCGGGTGCGGTACCGGGCGGAAATTGATCACGATCTGCGCATCGCGGCCGGACAGGCGCTTGCCGGTGCGCAGGTAGAAGGGCACGCCGGCCCAGCGCCAGTTCTGCACTTCGGTGCGCAGGGCGACAAAAGTTTCACAGGCGCTGTCCGGCGGGACCTTGGCTTCATCGAGATAGCCGCAGACCGGTTTGCCGTCGACCGGGCCGGCACGGTATTGGCCACGCACCACATCGCGCGCGACGCTCTCGGGGGTAAAGGCTTTCAGCGAGCGCAGCACCTTGAGCTTTTCATCCCGGATCGCATCGGCGTCGTTGGTCGGTGGCGGTTCCATCGCGATCATCGTCAGCAACTGCAGCGCGTGGTTCTGGATCATGTCGCGCATTGCGCCGGTGCCGTCGTAGAAGGCGCCGCGTGTGCCGACGCCGAGGCCTTCGGCCAGCGTGATCTGGATATTGGCGATGCTCTCGCGCCGCCACAGCGGTTCGAACAAGGCGTTGCCGAAACGCAGCGCCATCAGGTTCTGCACGGCGGGCTTGCCGAGGTAATGGTCGATGCGGAAAGCCTGGCTCTCGGTGAATACCGCGCGCACCACCTGGTTGATCTGCTGCGCGCTGGCCAGATCATGGCCGAGCGGTTTTTCAAGCACGACACGCACGCGCTTGTCGTTGATACCGGCGGCGCCGAGTTGCGCGCAGATCTGCGTGAACAGATGCGGGCTGGTGGCGAGATAGAGCACCACCGTGCTCGCTTGCCGCTCATCCAGCCAGTCCTTCAGGCGCTGGTAATGCTCGGGTTGCGACAGGTCCATACGACGGTATTGCACCAGGGCTGCAAAGCGATCGAACTCCTCGTCGTTGGGGCGCTTCGCGCCTTCGACTTCGCGGAAGCGTTCCTTCAACCATTCGCGGTAGCGGCTGTCGCTCATTTCATCGCGCGCGACCGCCAGGATCCGTCCGCCTTCAGGTAGCTTGCCATGACGAAAGGCCTGGAGCAGCGCGGGCATCAGCTTGCGCCAAGTCAGATCGCCGGTGCCACCAAAGAATACGAGATCGAAAGACATGCTGCGGGGTCCTGTAGCTGTGCGGCGCATCGACAGCCGCCGTTTTGTAACAAAGTTTCTTCCAGGATCATGCCGGAGTTTCTTATCCTGGTCAACAAGGTCGAAAAACAAGACTCGGCACATGGGAAGGGCGATTGGCTGGCAGGATGTAACTCGTCCGCGCATGAACTGCCGGCCATTGCGGTTCTAATAGGGCTCGAATCGACAAGGGGAAATCCGCATGAATCAGCTCGAACAACTGAAACAAGTCACGACTGTGGTCGCCGATACCGGCAACTTCAGGCAATTGGCGCAGTTCGCGCCGCGCGACGCGACGACCAATCCGTCCTTGATCCTGAAGGCGGTGCAGTCGCCCGACTATGCGCCGTTGTTGCACGACACCGTGGCTGCGCACAAGCAGTTGGCATTGGACGAAATCGTCGACCATGTGCTGGTTCGTTTCGGGCTGGAGATCCTCAAGGTCGTTCCCGGCCGGGTCTCGACCGAAGTCGATGCGCGTCTGAGCTTCGATGCTGCGGCGACCCAGGCCCGCGCGCATCGCATCATTGGCCTCTACGAGGCTGCCGGCATTCAGCGCGAACGGGTACTGATCAAGATCGCTTCGACCTGGGAAGGTATGCAGGCTGCCGCTGCGCTCGAGCGCGAAGGCATCCATTGCAACCTGACCTTGCTGTTCTCGTTCAGCCAGGCGGTGGTCTGCGGCGCATCGGGGATCCGGCTGATTTCGCCTTTTGTCGGGCGCATTTACGACTGGTACAAGAAGACGGCCGGCAGCCACTGGGACGAGAGCGCGAGTTCGGGCGCCAATGATCCTGGCGTCAAGTCGGTTGCGCAGATCTACCGCTATTACAAGAAACATGGCATCGCGACCGAGGTGATGGGAGCGAGCTTTCGCAATATCGGCCAGATCCAGGCCTTGGCGGGTTGTGATCTGCTGACGATCAGCCCCGAGTTGCTGGCCCAGTTGCAGGCCAGCGAGGCAAGCTTGCCCTGCGCGCTCGACCCGATTGCGGCCCGCGCGGCCGACATTCCAGCGGTCTCGTTTGACGAAGCGGGTTTCCGTTTTGCCCTCAACCAGGATGCGATGGCCACCGAAAAGCTGGCCGAAGGCATTCGCCAGTTTGCTGCCGACTCGGTCAAGCTGGATCAGATGATCGCGAGCTGAAAATGGACAAGGCATTGCGCTGTGATCAAAGCCCGGCCTGGAGCGCTTTGCGCGAGCACTTCGAAAATTCTGGCCGGCAGTTCGATCTGCGTCAGGCCTTTGCCAGCGATACCAACCGTTTCGCTGCATGGTCGATGCAGGCCCCCGAGGTCTTTGCCGATCTGTCCAAGAACCGCATCGATGCCCAAACGCTGGCCTTGCTGCTGCAACTGGCGCGCGATTGCGGTCTGGAAGCGCAACGCGATGCGATGCTGGCGGGCGAGGCGATCAATCTGACCGAGGACCGCGCGGTGCTGCATATGGCCTTGCGCGCGCCGGCCGGCCGGGGGCTGTTCAGCAGCGAGGTGCAGGCTTCGCTGACGGCGATGCTGGCCTTTGCCCAAAGCGTGCGCGACAAGGCTTCGCAGGGTCTGATCAGCGATGTCGTGCATATCGGCATCGGCGGCAGCGACCTGGGCCCGGCGATGGCTGTGACGGCCTTGCAGTCGTTTGCCCAAGCGGGCTTGAAGCTGCATTTCGTTTCGAACGTCGACGGCCATGACCTGGCGCCGGTGCTGGCGGAATTGAATCCGGCCAGGACAATTTTCGTCATTGCGTCGAAGACCTTCACAACCCAGGAAACACTGGCCAATGCCTTGGCGGCGCGGGCTTGGTTTATCGCTGGTGGCATGGCTGAAGCCGATGTGGCCAGCCATTTCGTCGCCACCAGCAGCAACAAGACTGCAGCCGCAGCGTTCGGCATCGCCACAACTTTTGGATTCTGGGACTGGGTCGGCGGCCGCTATTCGCTTTGGTCGGTGATCGGACTGCCGATCGCTATCGCCATCGGCGCCGACAATTTTCGGGCCTTGCTTTCTGGCGCACATGCCATGGATGAGCATTTTGTGCAGGCCCCGCTGGCGCAAAACCTGCCGGTGTTGCTGGGCTTGATCGACATCTGGTACCGCAACTTCCACGGTTTCACCAGCCGCAGCGTGGCGCCCTACCACCAGGGGCTCAAGCGCCTGCCGGCCTACCTGCAACAACTGGAGATGGAGAGCAATGGCAAGGGCGTCGATCGCGCCGGCCAGCCGCTCAGCTATGCGACCAGTCCGGTCGTCTGGGGTGAAGCGGGCACCAACGGACAGCATGCCTATTTCCAGATGCTGCACCAGGGCACCGATGTGATCCCGGTTGAATTCATCGCTGTCAAGCGCACCCGGCATGGCCCGCAGGTCAGCGGCGAATTTGCCGAGCGACTGGCGGACCAGCATCTCAAGCTGCTCGCCAACTGCCTGTCGCAGTCACAGGCGCTGATGCAGGGCAAGCGCGTCGAAGAGGCCTTGCTCGAGCGGGCCCCAACGGCATCCACTGCGCTCGACGCTTTGACGGTGGCGCGGCACCGCAGCTTTACCGGCAATCGCCCGAGCACGACGCTGGTGCTGGATCAGCTGACGCCGCGTTCGCTCGGCGCCCTGATCGCGCTGTATGAGCACCGTGTCTTCGTCAGCGGCGCGCTGTGGGGCATCAACAGCTTCGACCAATGGGGCGTTGAACTCGGCAAGGCGCTGTGCAGCGGCTTGCTGCCGCGCCTGTCCAATGGTGATCTGAATGGACTTGATGGCTCGACTGCGGGCCTGCTGGGACATCTGCTGGCATGAACATCGTCTTTGACCTCGGCGGGGTGCTGCTGCGCTGGCGCCCGGCGGAGCTGATCGCAAGCCTGTGGCCGCAACACGCCGGCATTCCGGCGCAAACGCTGGCAGCCGAGTTCTTCCAGGCCAATGGCGGCGACTGGGGTTTGTTTGATCAGGGCTTGATAGACGCGGCGACCGTGGCGGCCCGCATCGCCCTGCGCACCGGCTGGCCGCTGGCCGAAGTGGCACAGGTCGTCGCTGCCGGGCCCGATGAATTGCAGCCATTGCCTGACACGGTAGCGCTGATCGAGGAGCTGAAAGGCGCCGGTCACCGTTTGTTCTTCCTCTCCAATATGCCCTTGCCCTATGCCGACCTGCTGGAGGATCGCCTGCCCTTCGAGCAATGGTTCGAGGCCGGGGTCTTTTCGAGCCGGGTCAAGCATTCCAAGCCCGGCCGGCAGATCTACCGCATCGCCAGCGCGCGCTTCGGCAATTCAAGCCAGGGTTATGTGTTCCTCGATGATCATCCGGCCAATATCAGCGCCGCCATTGCCCAGGGCTGGCAGGGCTTGCTGTTCACCAGCGCAGCCCAGGCGAGGCGGGATATAGCCGCGCTACTCGCTTAGCTCGGTATCTTCCGGCGGTGGGCTGGCGGGCATGCGAAAGTCTTCGCTGGCCCAGGCACCGAGGTCGATCTGGCGGCAGCGCTCGCTGCAAAAAGGGCGCCAGAGATTGTCCGGCGTGAACAAGGCGTCACCGCTGCAGGTCGGACAGGGGACCTGGCGCGGCGCGGCGCTCATGCGCAAAGCGTCAGCTCGAAGCTGGCGTCCTGCTGTGCCGGTTTGAGCCGGCCGGCTTCATCCTGGCGCATCATCCGGATCGAGATCATCAGCCGGTGGCCGCTGATCTCCGGAATCAGCCCCAGGCTCGGATCGATCTTCATGCGCAACAACTGGTAGACCCGACCCGCGCCCAGGCCTTGCTGGAACTGGCCGCCCTCGGTTGTGACCTTGTGCGGCGCGCCTGAATCGCGCAGCAGACCGAGCAGCACCTGCAGCGCATGAGCCAGCGGCATCAGGCTCTGCGTCCATTGCAGCAGATCGTTGCAGCGCCGCACCGGCAGCAACTGCTGCCAGGTGTAGTAGGCCGGCAGATCGAATTCGCAGGTGCCGCCGGGGATGCTGATGCGGCTGCGAATACTCATCAACCAGTCATTGGCGGTCAGCGCCTGGCCGGCCTTGCCGACCAATTGCTGCAATCCCGTGTAGGCACCGTCGATTCGCCCCACCACCTCGTCGAGAACACTTTCGGCCACGCTCGGGTTGCCGCGGTAGCTGTTCATCAATGTCCGGTGGCGCTCCAGTTCTTTCAGCAGATCCGACTTTAGATCGGCCCGCGAGGCCACATCCATGATTTCGAATATGGTTGCCAGCGCGAAATGGTGGTCGAGCGCGGTCTCACGCACCATCAATTGACCCAGGCGGTCGAACAGATGTTCGAGCCGCAGCATCGTGCGGATGCTTTCGTTGAATGGGTACTCGTAAAGGACCAAGGTGGTCATCCCTGTCGGTCAGCCGGGTTGCAAGCGGGGCGCATTGTTGCGCTCCGGACGGCGCGATTGTTTCACAGCCTGCCTGACCAGCGCTGCGCCAGGGTCAGCACCTGCAGCCGCAACTCGGCCGGGCTGATCCCTTCGTTGTAGATCACCGCATCGGCGCAGGCGCGACGCTCCGATCGGCGCGCCTGCAGCGCCAGCACCGCTTCGACGGCAGGCCTCGTCCAGCCCGAGCGCTGCATGACCCGCACGATCTGTGTCTCTTCCTCGCAGTCGACCACCAGCACGCGCTCGACCCTGGCCAGCCAGCGCCCCGACTCGACCAACAGCGGCACGTCGAAGACGATCAAATCGGTACGGGCTGCGGCGGCTGCAGCCCGCGTCTGCTGGCCGATCAACGGATGCAGGATCGATTCAAGTCTTTGTTTGGCAGCAGGTTCGGCAAAGACCAGCTCGCGCATGCGCTGGCGGTCGAGCGAGCCGTCGGCAGTTAGCATCGTTGGCCCGAATTCGGCCAGGATTGATGGCATCGCGGCACCTCGGGCGAGGGTCAATTGGCGCGCAATCGCATCCGAATCGATCACCGTGGCGCCTGCCTCGACCCAGAAGCTGGCCACCATGCTTTTGCCGCTGCCGATGCCGCCGGTCAGACCGATTTTCATGCCGGCCATTATCAGGCCCAGCCGAGCCAGCCCAGCACCCGCGGCTGGCCGGCAAACAGCACCAGCAGCCCGGCCACCGCGAGGAAAGGGCCGAAGGGTATCGGTACGTTGCGGTCATGCTGGCGCAGCGCCATCATGCCGATGCCGACCACCGCACCGAGCATCGACGCCGCCAGCACGATTGGCAGCAGCATCTGCCAACCCAGCCAGGCACCCATTGCGGCCAGCAGCTTGAAGTCGCCGTAGCCCATGCCTTCCTTGCCGGTTGCCAGTTTGAACAAGCAGTAGACCGACCACAGCGATAGATAGCCAGCCAAGGCGCCGCTGACTGCATGGGTCAGCGGGATCGTCAAGCCGAGCAAAGCCGCGGCCAGACCGGCCCACAGCAAGGGTTGGGTCAAGCAGTCGGGCAGCAGCGTGCTCTCCCGGTCGATCGCTGCCAGGGTCACCAAGCAGGCGGCAAAACCGCACCAGAGCAGCGTCAGGGGCGCGGGGCCCAAACGCCAGGACAAGGCGGCAAAGAGCAAGGCGGTCAGCAATTCGACCATCGGGTAGCGGATCGAAATCCTGGCCTTGCAGGCCGAGCAACGCCCGCCCAGCCTCAACCAACTGAACAGGGGCAGGTTTTCATGCCAGGCCAGTTGGTGGCCGCAGCAAGGGCATTGCGAACGCGGCAAGGCCAGGCTCAGCTGCGGCAAACGCTCAATCCGGTCGGATAGGTCGCGGGCCTGTGCGGCAATCGCCTCGGCCTCAACTGCGGGTAGCTGGACGAGCTTGCCAAGTCCGTCTGCGTCGCTGACTTCAGCGGCGGCATCGCTGAGCCATTGCCGCTGCAGCATCAAGGGCAGGCGGTGAATCACCACATTGAGGAAGCTGCCGATGCACAGCCCGAACAGGCCCAGCATCGCCGGTGAGAGAAAGAATTCATCGCTCATCGAGTTCACACCTCCTGGCCGAGCTTGAAGATTGGCAGGTACATCGCGACGACGATGCCGCCGATGATGGCGCCCAGAAAGACGATGATGATTGGCTCCATCAGGCTGGAGAGCGAATTCACCGCCTCATCGACCTCGTCTTCATAGAACTCCGCCGACTTGGCCAACATATGGTCGAGCGAGTCCGACGCTTCGCCGCTGGACGCCATCTGCAGCACCATCGACGGGAAAATGCCCGTCGTATGCATCGAGGCCGTCAAGGCGATGCCATTGGTGACATCGCGCTGGATTTTCCTGGTCGCTTCAGCGAAGACGGCGTTGCCCGATGCACCGCCGACCGAGTCGAGCGCCTCGACCAGCGGCACGCCGGCGGCAAACATCGTTGCCAGCGTACGCGTCCAGCGAGCGACTGCCGATTTGTAGAGCAGATTGCCGAAGATGGGGATCTTCAGCAGCAGGCGATCCATCACATGGTGCATCCGGACCGAACGCCACCATAACTGGAAAAAAAAGTAGAGGCCGCCGCCGATCGAACCGAAGATGGCCCACCAGTAAGCGACAAAAAATTCCGACAACGCGATCACGAACAGCGTCGGTGCCGGCAAGTCAGCGCCGAACGACTTGAACACATCCTTGAACGTGGGTACGACGAACATCATGATCACCGCCACGACGATGAAGGCGACGATGAAGACGGCAATCGGGTAGGTCAAGGCCGACTTGATCCGGTTCTTGAGCGCGACGGTTTTTTCCTGATAGATCGCCAGCCTCTCGAGCAGGCCCTCCAGGATGCCAGCCGCTTCGCCGGCCTCGATCAGATTGCAGTAGAGCGCATCGAAATACAGCGGGTGTTTGCGCAGCGCAGCCGACAGGCTGTTGCCGATCTCCACATCCTGGCGGATCTCGCTCAGCAGCGTGGTCAGCCGGGAGTTGCTGCTGCCGCGTGTCACGATGTCAAACGACTGCAGCAGCGGCACACCCGCTTTCGTCATCGTGGCCAACTGGCGCGTGAAGACCGCGATGTCCTTGGGTTTGATCGCCTTGCCGCTGCCGACGCGGCGTTTTTTCACCCGGCTGACCAGCACGCCTTGACGGCGCAGCGTCGCGCCGAACTTCGCTTCACCGGCAGCGCGCAGCTCGCCGCGAACGATCTTGCCGCTGCGGTCCTTGCCTTCCCATTCGTACATGAAGTCACGTACGCGCCTCGTGGCTGTCGCCATCTCACCTCTCCTGGCCGCACCGGTCGGTACGCCCTGCATTATTCATTGGTCGCTGCCAGCACCTCTTCCAGGGTCGTCACCGCAGCGCGCACCTTGGCCAGACCCGACTGACGCAGATCGCGTACACCTTCGGACTTTGCCAGTGCCGCGATGTCGAACGCCGAGCCCTCGGCCAGAATCAGGCGCTGAATCGCTTCGGTGATCGGCATCACCTGGTAGATGCCGACCCGCTCGCGGTAACCATTGTTGCAAGCCGGACAACCGACCGCGCGATAGGGTTGCCAACTGCCATCGAGATCGGCCTCGAAGTAACCGGCGCGCAGCATTGCTGTGCGTGGAAATTCGGTCCTTTGTTTGCATTTTTCGCAGAGGCTGCGCACCAGCTGCTGCGCCGTGATCAGCAGCACGCTCGAGGCGATATTGAAGGCCGCAACACCCATAGTCAGCAAGAGGGTCACTGTCCGCGGCGCGGCATTGGTGTGCAAGGTCGACAAGACCAGATGACCGGTCTGGGCTGCCTTGATTTCGGCCCGATCTTCAACGGTCGAGATATTCACGCCGGCTTGGTTGAGGAGGTTCAGGCAGGTATCAAGAGAAACCGTTTGGCCCGCACCGGTCGGGCCTGTCATCAGCACCATGCCGGAGGGGCGATGGATGGCGGCGAGCAGGCGTGACTGTTCGATTTTTGCATAGCCGAGCGCCTCGATGCCGAGTTTGACCGAACCTGAATCGAGAATCCGGATGACGATTTTTTCGCCATGCAGCGTCGGCAAGGTGCTGACGCGAAAGTCAACCGCCTTGGCCCCGAACTGCAGCTTCATGCGCCCGTCTTGCGGGATGCGACGCTCGGTGATGTCCAGTCGCGCCAGCACCTTGATACGGGAAGCGAGCTTTTCCTTCATCGCCAGCGGCGGCCGGGTGATTTCGCGCAGTTCGCCGTCAACGCGAAAGCGCACCCGGTAATGGGTTTCATAGGGTTCGAAATGCAGGTCTGAAGCGCGCAAATTGATCGCCCGGGTCAGCATCTGCTGCAGAAAACGTATGACCGGTGCGTCATCGACCTCGGCCGACGCGGCCGTCGGTCCATGGGACTTGGCGCTGTCCTTTGGCAGTTCGGGGGTCTCCGGCCCTGCGGTGGCGGCGCTGCCCGAGTCGTTCAGTCGCCCGGCGAGCTTGTCATGCTCGACGATGACCCACTCAGGCGCCATCTGGGTAGCGAATTTGATCCGTTCAGCGGCCTCGGCGTCCGAGGGATCGGCGCTGCCGATGAACAGGCGTCCGCCGCGCTTGCCCAGCACCAGCAGCCGGTAGCGGGCCGCCAATTGGCTGTCGATGAGGTTTTTTGGCAGGCTCTGCAGGTCGACTGCATCGAGGTCCAGCAAGGGCAATGCCAGGGCCGACGACAGGGTATGCGCGAGTTCGCCCGAGGTCAGCAGCCCCGTGGCCAGCAAGGCGTCGACGAAGCTCGATTGCTTGTCCTGAGCGAGTTGCAATAGATCGGCGGCTTCCCCTGGCGCGAGCCGGCCGGCCTGGACCTGCCTGCGGGAAAGGCCCGAGAGGGCGTCCTGAGTCGGTTTGTTGTCCACCGGGTAGTATTTTCCAATCCAGGTATGAGCCTGAAATGATCGGCAGTTGACGGCTGCTGCTGTTTGGCTTGACCGGGTTCAAAGAGCAAGTTTAAGGCGGTCGGGTTTTCTGCTTTGGAGTCTTTTCAGACAGGCCCCTGCCAGGCCGCCGGAGGCCCCCCTGGCCGGCGTTAGTTTTTGCCACCACGTTGTCCCGTTCAACCGCCAGCACCGGCCTGGTTTTTGCGCACCGGTTTGTTGAACAACTGGAATAAGGTCGCCTTGGCCTTTTGCATCTCCAGGGCCGCTTGCAAGTCAGTCTTTGCTGCGGCCCTGAACAGCAAATCTTCCAGCGCGGCTGCGGTCTTGAAGTTCACCAAGTTAGCCCCACTGAGCTTGACCAAGCACTCCAGTGGCGTCTTGGCGTCCTTGTTTTTGTAGACCTTCTTGATCTCTCTACCGAGCTTGGCCTGACCAAGATCAAGGAGCGCGTTGACGCAGGCAAGCTCGTCGGCGCCGATGCCATCGGGCTGCGCGTGGGCAAGATCATCAACCAGTTCAAAATGTCCAAGCACTTCGAGTTGACCATCACGGCGTCG
>CAIJIT010000290.1 GCA_903820745.1 uncultured Burkholderiales bacterium | reverse complement strand
CGGCAAATCAACATGATCCGTTCGCCCTGAGCTTGTCGAAGGGGGTTCACCCTGCGGCGGTTTGGGTCCTTCGACAGGCTCAGGACGAACGGGGGTTGGTTGGTGAGCGCGAACAGGGTCATTGGTGCATCGTTCATCGGCAAATCAACATGATCCGTTCGCCCTGAGCTTGTCGAAGGGGGTTCACCCTGCGGCGGTGGTTTGGGTCCTTCGACGGGCTCAGGACGAACGGGGGTTGGTTGGTGCTTCGTCCATCGGCAAATCAACATGATCCGTTCGCCCTGAGCTTGTCGAAGGGTTCAACCTGAGGTGGCTTGGCTCAGGACGAACGGGCGCGTCTCAGCGCCAGCAATTCCAGATCACTCACGCTTGCGCCCCTTGCCCTCCTCGACCTTGCGCCGCAGGAAGGCGGGCATCAGGGATTCGGTCTCGCTCTTGCTGTACTGGATGTCCTCCTTGGCGACCAGGCGCCTGGACATCTTGACCGATGAAAACTGGACTTCCTTCATCATCATGTCGCGGTCGCTGATGGTGAGTTCGCGCAGGCTGATGAGCTTGTCGCGCAACCAGGGGTGCCGGGCAAAGCGGGCTTCGAGGCTGGTCAAAAGGTCCAACGCGGCTTCGATATTGCCGCGTTTGACCAGTTCGAGCGAGGCCTGGGTGGCTTGGGCGAATTCGGCTTCGAGCAGGCGCTGTTCAATCATGGTTTCGGCCGGCAAGGCGTCGATGGCTTGCTGCGTCAGGATGGGCAGACTCAGCGGGCCGGCATGGGCGCTGATGGTCTGGCCTTCCAGGTTGTTGGCTTGCAGGCTGACTGCAAGCAGGTCGCGCTGGCTGCCGGCTGCGCTGGGGCTGATGTGCAGGCGCAAGGCGATCCAGGCTTCGGCACCCCAGGCCAGATCGCTGAGGCGATAGCTGCCGTCGCTGTTGTGCTGCACCAAGCCGATCGGCTCGACGATGACGCCTTGGGCCGGCACCAGCTTGATGTCGAGTTGGCGCAGGTACAGCGCCTGCAGCAGCGAGAACTCTTCGTCAAAGCTGTCGTGCAGGTCTTTGGCGCTGCGCCCGTAATATTGCTGGCCGCCGCCGGCCCGGGCCATCGCGATCATCAGGTCTTCGTTGAAGCCTCGCCCCAGGCCGACCGTGGTGGTGCTGACGCCCTTGGCGAGCCAGTCGCTGCAATGTTGGGCAATGGCTTCTTCGTCTCTCAGGCCGCAGTTGAGCTGCCCATCTGACAACAACAGCACCCGCGAGATGGTGCCCGGCACGCCGCCTTCGAGTTGACGCGCGCCCTCCTCCCAGCCGCCGAACAGATTGGTGCTGCCGCCGCTGCGGATCCCGCTGATGGTCTGTTCGACCGTCGCCGCGGATGGGGTCTGGCGCAAGGTCAGTTTCGTATCGACTTCGTCGTCGTAGACCACCAGGGCCAATTGGTCAGCCGGGGTCATGCGGCCGGCGATGTAGGCGACACATTTCAATGCTTCCCGCAGCGGCTCGCCATCCATGCTGCCCGACCGATCGACCACCAGCGCCAGTCGCTTGGGCGTGACCTTGGCCGCCTGATCTGCCGGCTGATCGGGTGCCTGCACCCGCACGACGATGTCGAGCGTGCCGCCCTGTGCAGGGATGGCGGGCTTGAGCGGCGAAAGCAGAATTTCTGGCTGGAGCATGACGTTTCCTTTGAGGGTGAAAGTGAATTTGGGGAAAAAGCTGGAGGTCGGTTCAGCCGTTCATCTGGCTAAGCGTGAGGAGACTGTCGCTTCTGTGACCGCCATCACCTGCCGTTACGGCATGCAGGCAGTTAGCGAACAGCGGCGCAGTCGATGGCCGGTGGCCGCCCTCCTCTAGCTCGTCCCTGACCGGATTTCCATCGCCACTGATTTACTTGGTGGCTGACGCTGCCTCTGTCTCCGGCTTATCGTCAATCTTCTGGTTTGTGCGGCCCATGAAAATCTTGACCAGGGCCGGGTACTCATAAGCACTGCCGTTGTTGTGGTCGATGACGGCGCCGATGCCACCACCAAACAGGATGTTGCCGAACATATTGCCCTTGGTGCGCGAGACGACGCTGGCGGTTCCGACATCGATTCCTGGCTTCTTGCAAATGATCTGCAGGTCCTTGTTGGAGCGATGGACGACGCTCGAGCCAGGAGTGACGACAAACCAGGTGCCTTCATCGTTGGTCATTTCGCATTTGGCGCTTTCGACATCCTGCCCGCCGGCAGCAAAGGTCTGAACGGACACCGATTGGGAGGTTCCGCTGCCCGAGATGGTTGAGCATCCGGAGGCAGCGAGGGCGACTATGGCGACAGGCGCGAGTTTTAGAAGAATTGACATTGCGGTTTGCTTTCAGTTGCTTCGGTGTAGGGCGCATGCCGTCTGCAGCAGCCTCGATCACCACTGTGTTCCGCGCCAGGCTCATGGCGTGACCCCGCCAGGCTGCAGTTAACTACAGCGGTTTATGACAGTTCCGGGCGCGGGGCGGGCTCATCAGATGAGCTTGGCCTGGTTGGGCGGCCAGTGCTGCGACGGGTTCAAGCAGATCCCGGAACCTTACGATTCACACAAGCTTGCGGCCTTTTGGTTCATCGGCTTAGTGCCGGAGGTAGGGCGGCTTCAAGGCATCGGACTGATCTGCGCTGCACATAAGGGGCTCCTTGCCGACCAAGCACCTGGCCATTTGCTGGCTTGAAAACTCGGCCTCCTTCATCATCATTTTGAGGTCGTTGACGGCAAACTCGCGCAAACCGAAGAGCCTGCCGCGCAGCCAGGGATGCTGCGAAAAGCGGGCGTCGAGTTCGTCCAAAAGCGCAAAGGCCTCATCGGAATCGCCGCGATTGACCAGCCTGCAAAAAGCCTGGCTGGCTTTGGCAAATCGGGCTTCGAGCAGCCGATCCTCAACCGCGGCCACAGCGGACAAGGCGTCCAGGGCTTGCTGGTCCAGCACGGGCAGACGCAGCGGACTGGCCTGGGTATTGCATAGCTTGCCCGCAAAGTTGCGACTTCGCAGGCTGGCCCGCAGCAACTCACGGGTGCTGCCGGCGATGCCGGGACTGATATGCAGACGCAAGGCGAGCCGCGCCTCGGCTCCCCATGCCAGGTTGCCAAGCCGGAAGCTGCTATCCGCGTTCTGCTGCACCAACCCAACGGGCTCCACGATGACGCCAGGGGCCGGCATCAGGATGACTTCCAATTGCTGCAGGCACAGCGCCTGCAGCAGCGAGAACTCTTCATCAAAGCAATCTTGCAGTTCCTTGGTCGTCCAGCCGTAATACTGCTGCCCACCGCCGGCTCTGGCCATCGCGGTCAACAAGCCCTCGTTGACACTCAACCCGAGGCCTATCGTGCTGGTACTGACACCCATGGCATGCCAGTCACTGCAGTGCCTGATGATGGCGTCTTCATCGTCAAGGCCGCGGTTGATCTGTCCGTCGGACATCAGGATTACCCTGGAAGTGCTGCCGGCTTTGCCGCCCTCGAGCTGCCGCGCGCCCTCCTGCCATCCCCCGAAAAGATTGGTGCGCCCGCCAGCGCATCGCTCGTCGGTGGTCTGCTCGACCATGACGCAGGCCGGGGCATGGTGAAGTGGCAACAGGGTCTTGGCCACATCGTCGTAAACAACCAGGGCAAGTTGGTCGGCGGCAGTCATTCGGCCAGCAACGTAGGTAGCGAATTTGAACGCTTCGGCCAGCGGCTCCCACAGACTGCCAGACTTGTCGATCACCAGGGCAAGCCGTATGGGCGTGCGCCCGGGAACCAGGTCAGCAGGCTGATCGGGCGCTTGCACGCGCAGGACGACATCAAGCGTGCCGCCCTGTGCAGGAATGCCGAGCTTGACCGGAGAGAAGATGATTTCTGGCTGGATCATGGTGATTTCTTTCGAGGATGACGATCAACGGTCAGGAGAAAAATGCCAATCAGTTGAGGAATTCAATGCCATAGCGCCTGAAACTGGGTTGGCTGGCAACGTTTTTGCCATGCGGGCTTCCTGAGCTGAGCTGCAGTGCGGCGCGGTGTACCACACAAACGCATCGTCACGGGCCTGACCGCTCGCCCGGCCAACATATCTTTTCGCAGCCTTCAACAGCGCACTGCGCAACATCCGAAGTTGGCCCGTTCGGACCCAATCAAATGACGCTCGAACCAGCGCGGCTGCTTGCCTTGGCCGGGCTGAGCGGTTCGCGCTGCACTACATTTTTATAACAGTTGTATAAGAACAGTTCTACTGATACTATTTGCCAATGGAATCAAACTTCAGCCTGGATCAGTTGTGCGGACTGGTCGACCTCTCGAAGCGGACGGTGCGCTATTACATGCAGTTGGGCCTGGTGGATCGCCCGATCGGCGAGACCCGGGCGG
>CAIJIT010000289.1 GCA_903820745.1 uncultured Burkholderiales bacterium | reverse complement strand
GCCAGCGAGTGCACGGGAACACGCATGCCCCCGGCGCGGTCGAATCGTTCAACGCCGAAAGCGGCCATGTCCTTCGCCAGGTCGAAGTATTGTGTGCGCGGCATCTCGGCGCCGCAGGCGCGGGCCATGATCGCGTAAGCATGCTCGATGGCACAAACCTCCTTGTGTTCGCCTTGGGCTGGAAACTTCACAAGCCAGGGTGCCCCTGGTGAAGATTCCAGGGTGCTCACCCGCCCGGCTAAGGCATCGAACTGGACAAGCGCCTTCGGGCGAACACCATGCGGAGACCCGCCAACGAGCGCCAACAATTTCAGGGCGGGGGTGTCCTTGTCGTCGATGACGTCGGCTGCAGCGTTGGCAATCTCGAGCAAGGTCGCTTCATCAGCGGACAGCGGCATGTCCAGGCTTGGCCGGAACGACAGGGCGCCCATGGCACGAGCCCCGATAAAGCCCAGGCGGTCCAGCGCTGTGATGCTCGACCTGCTGCGACCTATTTTCAGAAATATCTTGTCCATCAGCAGCAGGCCCCATCCGTCCGGCAGCGCATCGGACACAAGGCCAGGCAACCCGGAAAGGTGCGCGGGGAAATCGCTGTACGCGGCAGCGCGTAGCGGCAGATGAACCTGGGAAAATTCGATCCCGCGCTGCAACGCTTCAGGCGAACACTCGAAAACCAAGTGCGGACCGGAACTGGCCAGCGTTCCGAGAACCCATTCATGCCCCCATCCCTGAAACAGGACATCGATCTTCTTCATGGGGTCCGCTCCTGATCCGCTTTGGGGCTCATGCGGCGTCGCGGCGCTCGCTTGCGGATGGCCAACTCAGCCCGCTCCATTGCGGCAATGCTGGTACGTGGTTTCAACACAATCAGGGTCTCGAGTTCCCCGGCAAGCGACAGAGTCTGCGCAATACGCACGAAAGTTTCCATCGTCGTGCGGCCCGTCGATTCGAGTTTTTTGACGGATCCCAAGGCCACGCCGGCGCGGGCGGAAAGCTCATCCTGAGTCATCGAATTTGCCATCCTCTGCGCGCGCATACGCCGGCCGAGTTCTTGTGCAATTTCACCGCTGGTGGCGAATTGAAAGTCGAGCATTTGCTACCTTGGCTGCGGAACAAGGAGGATTTTAAAGGATAAAAAAATGTCTTTTACAATGAATTTATCTTGTTAAAGGCTATTTTTATGGCTTTTAAATTTAACATTGAAGCAGCAGACAGACCCACCGTGCAAGCTCACACAAAGCGCCGGCGCTGAACGCTCTCCAGTCTGTGGGCGCGGCCCGATGCCACCTGGCTGCCAAGAAGGGTCTCTTGTGCGGCGATGACGCCAAACCTTACGAACTGTCCGGATCGCCCTGTCGAAGCAAGGCGCGGGGTCCTTCGACAAGCTCAGGACGAACGGAAGCAAGTTTTGCGTCTGTCCAATCGCAACGAATCAACCAAGGGCTGGTTCGCAGGGCGAACTCACAGAACCGGTCTCAAACCAAGGCCAGCAGGCCGGCCACGCCCAGGCCCAGGGCGGCCAGAGCATCCCCGGCGATCAAGCCACCACCGACCAGCGAGGTGCTGCTCATGTCGTCGGGCAGTGCATCCTTGCCCTCGGGTCTGGGCGCCAAGGAGTTGATCAGGCTCGAAACCACGCCCCCGGCAGCAAACCAGGCTGAAGTGGGCAGGTTGACGAAGCCGCCGAACGAGGATGCGTAGGGGCTTGGCAGCAGCAACGCGTCGATGCCGAAATCGACGGCAAAGCCGGCTTTTCCGCTGACGCAAAACTGCTGATAGCGGGCATTGGCCTTGATCAGCTTGCGCAGCAACTCGGTGCCAAAACCGATCGCAACGCCGATCAGGATCGCCGTGGTCTGGAACGGCCGTGGCTCGGTCAATGTGCTGAGTACGCCGACGAATTTGTAGGTCATCGCCGAGGTCCACTGCGCTGGCGCCTGACCTGAAGTCATCACCGTTTGATCAAGTTTGAGTACCGGATAGGCGCTCATGAACAGGTGGGCGATCAGCACGGCCAAGACTGCACCGAGCAGCAACCCGGCCACCTGAAAGCGGAACTGCAGCGTCCGGTTGGTACCCAGACGCCAACCGGTCGATCGGTCCTGCTGCATGTCGCCAGCCACGCTGGCAGAGATGAACACGACACTGGCCGCGATCAAACCCAGGGCCGGGTCCTTCAAGCCGATGGTGGCGAGCAGCAATACGGTGACCACAAAGGCCGAAGAGATCGGATTCGAGTCGGTCAAGCCGAGCGAAATTCCGTTGACCATGGCAAACACATAGACCAGCGCGACCGCGATCAGCATGTAGTGCAGCGGCTCGCCGAAGAATTGCATCCCGGCCGTCACTGTCGCCGCAGTCCACAGCGCGACCCAGGTGAGCAAACGCGGCAGACTCGCTCGCGGTCCGGTGCTTTCCTTCTCGATGACCGGCTCAAGTTTTGCCGTCTCGCGCAGCCGCGCCAGGCCACGCCAGAGGATCAAGCTCATGTCGATGACGGCCGCGCCCAGGATCATCCCCAGCGCGATCAGGAAGGCGATTTTGCGGAACGGCTCACCCTCCTTCAGCCAGCCGATGCTGATGAAAAATGGCGCCAAGGCCGAGAAGATCAACCCGCCGGCAATGGCCGGAATACCGACTCGCGCGCCGACGATCAAACCGGCACCGAAGGTCGAAGTCGACAAATCGATCGCTCCCAGCGCGATCACCTTGACCGAAGCCAACCCACCGGCAAATCCGCCCGCCATGCCGCCGAACAAGCGCGTCACCGATTTGCGCAGCAGCACCGAGTCGGTCAAGGCGCGCAGGATATTGGCCACCGCCAGCCCCGATGGAAAGGTCAGTTGCATGCGCTCGACCAGGATCGGCGTGTAGAGCATTCCGATGCCGGCCGCCATCATGCCGATGCAAAGCATGTAAATGACGAGTTGCCAGGCGGGCGGCTGCGGCATACCCATCCA
This sequence comes from uncultured Burkholderiales bacterium, assembly GCA_903820745.1. Lineage (GTDB taxonomy): Bacteria > Pseudomonadota > Gammaproteobacteria > Burkholderiales > Burkholderiaceae_C > Paucibacter_A. The sequence goes on along the minus strand of CAIJIT010000289.1, from coordinate 66,973 downwards.
GGTCATGGCCTGGATCAAGGTGCTCATCGCCATCATGCCGGCCACCGATGCGGCGGTGGTCTGGATGTAATTGGCGCCATGCTTGCCGTCGACCCCATAGCCATAGGTCACCACCGACCCGAGGATGCCCGCCAGCACCTGGCCGCCGACAAAAAAGCCGATCGAGAAATTCATGAACGCCGCGGTGATGCCGCCGAGCGGACCGAGCACCAGCATGCCGATGGCCCCCAGCAAAGCGTAGTAGCCGGGGGAACCCACAGGGGGCAACCAGGCCCAGCGCCGGTTGTCGTGCAAGCTTGCAAGCTGGATCATGGTGATGGCCCGGTTGATGAAAACGGTGGCGCCCACTGTAGCCCCCTGTCAGAATTCCACCATGAGTGCGAATACCCCCCTCGGTACAGCGATCGCCATCGTTGTTTTCGACGGCTTCAGCGAGCTCGACAGCTTCATCCTGTCGGGCCTGCTGAATCAGCTCAGGCCCAAAGGCTGGGCCGCCGAGTTATGCGGCCCGGGGCGGGCGGTGACTTCGCAGAACGGCGTGACAGTTCAATTGCAGCGGCCGCTGGAATGGGCCAACGAGGCCGATGTGGTGCTGTTCGGATCCGGCCTTTACCACCGCGCGATCGCCGAAAACTCGGCCCTGCTCGACCGGCTGCAGCTCGATCCGACAAAGCAGTTGCTCGGCGCGCAATCGTCGGGCGTGCTGCTGCTGGCAAGGCTCGGCCTGCTCGGCGACCAACCGGCCAGCACCGACCCGGCGACCAGGCCCTGGCTGCTCGAAGCCGGCGTGCGGGTGCTTGACCTGCCCTTCCACGCCCGCGGCGGTGTGGCCACGGCCGGCGGCGATCTGGCGGCACAATACCTGGCGAGCTGGGTGATGTTGCTGCGCGCTGGCGAAGGTCTCGCAAGATCGACGCTGGAACATGCCGCTCCGGTCGGCGAGGCTGCAGCTTATGCGCAGAACCTGCTGGCCCGGGTCAAGCCCTTTGTCACCCAGAGTTGATCAGCAAGTCCGCAGTCATTCGAACCATTTCGACCCGCATGGAAAATTCAAGAGCAGGCACTCACTTCGTCGATAAAAAGCGCTATCTCTGGCTGCTCTCGCTGCTGCTGCCTGCGGCTGTTGGCGCCGGACCGACCTTGCTGGTCCTGACGGGTGCGTTCTGGACACTCTGGTTGCCGGCGATTTTTGTCTACGCCGTCGTACCGCTGATCGACTGGCTGCTGGGCGAAGACGAGAGCAATCCGCCCGAATCTGCGGTACCGCAACTCGACGCCGACCCCTATTACCGCCGCATCACTTATGCGCTGGTGCCGGTGCTGTGGGCTGCTTTTATTTTCTGCGCCTGGTTCGTCGCACGTCATGATCTGCCCTGGCATGGGCTGCTGGCTTGCGGCCTGGTCGGCGGTGCGGTCGGCGGATTTTCGATCAACCTCGGCCATGAGCTCGGCCACAAAGGCAGCCGACTGGAACGCTGGCTGGCCAAGCTGGTGCTGGCGCTGTGCGCTTATGGGCATTTTTTCATCGAGCACAATCGCGGCCACCACCGCGATGTGGCCACGCCGCTCGACCCCGCTTCGGCGCGGATGGGCGAAAACATCTACCGCTTCATGGTGCGCGAAATCCCCGGCGCCGCCCGCCGCGCCTGGCTGCTTGAAGCCAGCCGACTGCGCGGGCAGGGCCTGCCGGTCTGGTCGCGGCAGAACGAAATCCTCCAGCCTGCCCTGCTGACGCTCTTGCTGTGGAGCTCGCTGATTGCCTGGCTGGGTTGGCCGACGCTGCCCTTCCTGCTCGGGGTGTCGTTCTGGTCCTGGTTCCAGCTGACCTCGGCCAATTACGTCGAGCATTACGGCCTGCTGCGGGGCTGCAATGCGCAGGGCCGTTACGAAGCCTGCCAGCCCCACCATTCCTGGAACAGCAACCATCTGTTTTCGAACTGGGTTCTGTTTCATCTGCAACGCCATTCCGACCACCATGCGCACCCGCTGCGGCGCTATCAATCGCTGCGCCAATTCGAGCAGCTGCCACAGCTGCCCAGCGGTTATTTCGGCATGTTCGTGCTGGCCTATATCCCGCCGCTCTGGTTCCGGGTGATGGACCAGCGGCTGCTGCAAGCGGTGCAGCAAGACCCCGCGAGGATCAATTTCCAGCCCGGCCTGCGCCTGCGGCTGATGGGCAAATATGGCCTTGCCGCATGATCGCGGCATGCCGCCGTCGACAGCCATGAGAGCCGCCCTGCGCGGCCGGATCGGCCTGTATATGCAGTTGATCCGCTGGGATCGGCCAGCCGGCTGGCTGCTGCTGCTCTGGCCAACCTTGACCGCGCTGTGGATCGCCGCCGATGGCTGGCCGGGTTGGCATCTGCTGCTGGTTTTTTGCCTTGGCACGGTGCTGATGCGATCGGCCGGCTGCTGCGTCAACGATGTCGCTGACCGCGATTTCGATCGCCATGTCAAGCGCACTGCCAACCGGCCCGTCACCCGCGGCGCGTTGACCGTCAAGCAAGCGCTGCGCTTCGGCGCCATGCTCGCGCTGCTGGCCTTCCTGCTGGTGCTGACGACCAATGCGCCGACGATTGCGCTGTCCTTCGCTGCGCTGGCGGTGGCATTGCTCTACCCCTATGCGAAACGCTGGCTGGCGATGCCTCAGGCGGTGCTGGGGCTGGCTTTCAGCTTCGGCATTCCGATGGCATTTTCAGCCGCGCTAGGTGGCACGCAGTGGAGTCTGGCCGCCGTCAACGCCGCCGTGCCGCTTTCGGCCTGGGCGCTGCTGCTGACGAATATGTTCTGGGTGCTGGCCTATGACACCGAATACGCGATGGTCGACCGTGACGATGACATTCACCTCGCCATCAAGACCTCGGCCGTGACGCTGGGCCGCTTCGACGTCGCTGCGGTGATGGGCTTTTATGTCATCCACCTGGCGGGCTGGACCGCCCTGGGCCTGCGCCTCGGTCTGGGCCGGATCTTCCTCGCCGGCATAGCGCTGGCGGCGCTGCAGGCGCTGTGGCATTACTTCTTGATCCGCAGCCGCAGCCGCGACGGCTGCTTCAAGGCCTTTCGCAGCAACCATTGGCTTGGCTTTGCGATCTTCGCCGGCGGCGCGCTGGATCTAGGACTGCGCTGAGACGGCAATCCGGTAAGCCAAGGCAACCCATAGCAGGGTTGGACTCGTTTGGCCAAGTACCAGGCCCACGGCGGAGTCAGCGCATCTCCCGAAGACAATTCACGACGGGGGGCCTCAGGGCCAGATCGCTTTCAGCAACTGCGCCAGGCGCGCGCCGGCCTTGGCCACCTGCTGGCGGGTCTGCTCCAGAGAGCGGGCGTCATAGCCCTCCGGCAACAGGCCGATCCAGCGCGGGCCGCGCAGACCGGGCAGGCGCGGGCCGTATTGGATGCCATCGAAGGCCTTGACGCCCTGCGCGATGCTGTCATTGGCCCAGGTGATAGGCCATTGCTCAAGGCTGCCGGTGGTGGGCGGAACGGTGCGCGCAGCGGCCGACAACGCAGCCAGATCGGCGGGCACGAAACGGTTCGGGACGCCGTCCCAATAGCCGTGCAGGTTGCCGCCCGTGATCGAAATGGCGTTCGAGCCCACGGTATGCGAGAGCGGATCAGCGCCGGGCTGATCGGGGTCGATCAGTTGGCCTTCGGCACCCAGGTACACCGAGGCCACATGCATCGGCTGGTGGATGTCGCCGACCAGATGTACGAGCAAGGCCAGGGCTTCGCGTTCATTGGTGAGGCTGTAGGGCGCGGGAACCTTGCCACCCTGCAGCCGCCCGATTGCCGCACCGAGGCTAGCCACGATGTCATGGTCGCTGGTGCCTAGCGAGCCCAGCGTGTAGCGGCCACGCTGCACGGCCTGGTTGGTGTAGTGGTACTGCTTGTGGCAGCTTTCCTCACCGGCCTTGGGACTGCAAGCGTCCTGGTTGCGCTGAACATAATCGCGCATGCGCTCCTCTTCGTCCGGCTTTCTCTCGAACACCGCGCATTCCGGAAAGCGGCCGGTCACTGTGTACTTGAACTCGTTCAGGGCGTCGATGCCTTTGACGCAATCACTCCAGACGGCAATGTCATGCAGCGAGGTAGCCTTAAGGATGCGCAGCACCTCTTGCTCGGCCCGGCTGCCCTTGATCAACTCGGCGGCGGTATCCGCCACTGCGAAATGCCCGGAGGCGGCGAACGCATGGGCCTGCGAGGTACTCAGCAGGGGCAGCATGCACAAGGCGAAAGTAGCGATCAGGCGTTGTAAAGAGGTAGTCATCTGGGCATGGAAGCGCTGTTCGGAAAGCACGATTGTGGAACAGGTCGCAGGTGACGCGATTGGGTCTGGGCCAGATCTTCCTCGCCGGCATCGCGCTGGCGGCGCTGCACGCGCTGCGGCATTACCGCTTGATCCGCAACCGCAGCCGCGGCAGCTACTTCAAGGCCTTTCGCAGCAACCATTGGCTCGGCCTTGCGATCTTTGCCGGCGTCGCGCTGGATCTGGGACTGCGCTAAGGCGGGACTCGCTCAGCCGCCGAATTCGTCACCCAGTTCGCGGGCCCGTTGCTGTGCCGCCAGCACGGCGCGCTGCACCGCGGCAGCCACATCGTCGGCCTGCAAGCTGCTGATCGCCGCATAGGTGGTGCCGCCTTTAGAGGTCACGCGTTCGCGCAGCAGCGTTGGCGAGTCGGTCGTGGCCTGCGCCAGGGCAGCCGCGCCGCCACAAGTCGCCAAGGCCAGTTCCCGGCCCTGCTCGGCGCTCAAGCCCATCTCCACGGCCGCAGCAATCATCGCCTCGACGATGTAGAAAAAATAGGCTGGACCTGAGCCCGACAAGGCGGTCACCGCGTCCAGATCGGCTTCGCGCTCGACCCATAGCGTCTTGCCGGTTGGTGCCAGGATTTCCTCGACCAGCGCCTTGTCCGCAGCCGACACCGCAGTGCGGGCGAACAAGCCGGCGATGCCCTGGCCGATCAAGGCCGGCGTGTTCGGCATCGCACGGACCACGCGTTCGCTGCCGCTCAGGCTGACGATCCGGTCGCTGCGGATGCCGGCCATCACCGACAACTGCAGTGCTTGCCCGATTTGCCCGGCACATGGCGCTGCAGCGTCGGCGAACAACTGCGGTTTGACTGCCCAGACCAAAAGGCCGGCAGCGCTGAGGCTGGCATCAGCCGCGGCCAAGGCTTGCAGGCCGAACTGCTGCTGCAACTGCTGGCGCTGCGGCTCGAAGGGTTCGACGACGATGATCGAATGTGCAGGCCGTCCGGCGCGCAGCAAGCCGCCGATGATGGCACTGGCCATATTGCCGCCACCGATGAATGCGATGCTTTGAGTCATTCACCCAGTGTAGAGGAGCGGAACGCGCCCCCGCCCGCATCGCAACCGGCCAGCAATCGATTCTCGCAAAGCTCGACGGTAGCGCTGCCATCTGCGTAGAATGCAGCATGACCAGCGATGCCATTCAACCCCGCAGAAGCCGGCGCGGCAGCGGAGCAGTGACCTTGCACGACGTGGCCAAACTGGCCGGAGTTGCGCCGATCACCGCCTCGCGGGCGCTGAACCATCCCACCCAGGTTTCGGCTGAATTGCTCAAAAAAGTGACCGATGCGGTCTCCCGCACCGGCTATGTGCCAAACCTGCTGGCAGGCGGGTTGGCATCGACGCGCAGTCGCCTGGTCGCCGCGGTCGTGCCGACAATTTCCGGCCCGGTGTTTCTCGAGACCGTGCAGTCGCTGACCGAAGCGCTGGCAGCGCGCGGCTACCAGTTGATGCTGGGCCAGGCCGGCTACGACGGGACACGCGAAGACGCCTTGCTCGAAACGATCATCGGGCGCCGACCCGATGGCATCGTGCTGACCGGCATCATGCATTCGGCCGATGGCCGCAGGAAGTTGTTGGCCTCGGGCATCCCGGTCGTCGAAACCTGGGACCTGACCCCGACCCCGATCGACATGCTGGTCGGTTTCTCCCATGTAGAAGTCGGCCGGGCGGTGGCTCATTTTCTGCACGCCAAGGGCCGCCGTCGCTTCGCGATGGTGACTGGCGACGACGAACGGGCAAGGCGCCGACTCGATGCCTTCCAGGCCACCGCCTTAGCGCTAGGCCTGGCGCCGGTGCGGGTGCAGATTGTTCCCGCGCCGACCACGCTCAAGAGCGGGCGCAGCGCCTTGGCCTTGCTGATGCACCAATGGCCAGACATCGACGCCTTGTTCTGCAGCTCCGACCTGCTCGCGCTCGGCGTCATGACCGAAGCGCAAGCCAGCGGCATCGCCGTCCCGGAACGGCTGGCGATCGTCGGCTTCGGCGACCTCGATTTCGCCGCCGATCTGCACCCGGCGCTGACCACCGTACGCATCAACGGTTCGGCCATCGGCAGCCAAGCCGCCCAATTCATCGTCGACCGTGCGGCAGGCCGCAGCGTCGAGCAGCGCGTCATCGACATCGGCTTTTCGATCATCGACCGCAAGAGCAGCTGACCAGGGAAAACACTTAGGCCACAAGACTTGATCACCCACATTGTGAGGGCTACCATTTCAGACTCAATTGGTAGCGCTACCGTTCGAATCGGCCCCATGCCATCATCCTTTACTGGAGACCTCATGAAAAAACTGCTGACAACCCTCTTGCTCGCGTTGGCCTGCGCTGGCGGCGCCCAAGCTCAAGCCTGGCCGACCAAGACGGTCACCTTGCTGGTGCCTTTCCCGCCCGGCGGATCGACCGACCTGATCGCCCGCACCCTGGCGCCCAAGCTGCAGGAAAAGCTCGGTGGCAACTTCATCGTCGAGAACAAGGCCGGTGCTGGCGGTTCGGTGGGTACGGCGGCAGTCAAGCGCGCCGCGCCCGACGGCTACAACATCCTGGTGACCTCATTGGGCCCCCTGGTGATCGGGCCGCACCTGCTCAAGAACGTCCCCTATGACGCGCTGAAAGATCTCGACTACATCACCGTGGCCGTGCAAGCGCCCAATGTGCTGTGCGTGCCAACAGCTTCCAAACTCAAGACCTTGGCCGATGTGCTGGCCAAGCTGAAGGCCGAGCCGGGCAGCATGAGCTTTGCCAGTTCAGGCAACGGCAGCAGCGACCACCTGACGGCCGAACTGTTCTGGCAGGTCACCGGCACCAATGGTCTGCATATCCCGTACAAGGGCGGCGGCCCGGCCATGAGCGATCTGCTCGGCGGCCAGGTGGATTCAGCGTTCATCAATATCAATACCGCGCTGCCACAGATCAAGGCCGGCAAGCTGCGTGCCGTGGCCACGTCCAGCGCCAAGCGTTCACCGCTGTTGCCTGATGTGCCAACCTTGGACGAGCAGGGTGTGAAGGGCGCCGATGTGCAGTCCTGGCAGGCTTTCGCCGCGCCCAAGGGCCTACCGGCCGACATCAAGAACCGACTGCGCGACGCCGTCGTCGCCGGCTTGAACGATCCTGTCGTCAAGGCTCAGCTGCTGGAGCTGGGCTTCGAAATTGTCGGCAACACACCCGAACAATTCACCGTCTTCCAGGCTGCCGAGTTCGCCCGCTGGAAAAAGGTCATCGAGCTTGGCAAGATCACGGCGGATTGAGGTCAGCAATGGCTGCCAATTCCACCCCCGTCATCACCGCGCTACGGGTGATCCCCGTTGCAGGTCGCGACAGCATGCTGCTCAACCTGAGCGGCGCGCATGGGCCGTTTTTTACCCGCAACCTGCTGATCCTGACCGACAGCGCCGGCCGCACCGGCGTCGGCGAAGTGCCGGGCGGCGAGAAGATCCGCCAGACGCTGGAGGACGCAAGGGAACTGGTGGTCGGGCAGGCCATGGGTGCCCATGCCGGCCTGCTGCAGCGCATCCAGCAGACCTTCGCCGACCGCGACAGCGGCGGGCGCGGCTTGCAGACCTTCGACCTGCGCACCACGATCCATGCGGTCACCGCGATCGAATCGGCCTTGCTCGACTTGCTGGGTCAGCACCTGGACCTGCCGGTGGCGGCCCTGCTGGGCGAAGGACAGCAGCGCGATGCGGTCGAGATGCTCGGCTATCTGTTCTATATCGGCGACCGGACCTCAACTGATCTGCCCTATGCCAGCCAGGCCGATGCCGGCGACGCCTGGTCGCGGCTACGGCATGAAAAAGCCATGTCGCCCGAGGCGATCGTGCGGCTGGCCGAAGCGGCGCGCGAACGCTATGGTTTCAACGACTTCAAGCTCAAGGGCGGCGTGTTGCGCGGCGACGAGGAAGTTGAAGCAATCCACGCGCTGCATGAGCGTCTCCCGCAAGCCCGAGTGACGCTGGATCCAAACGGCGGCTGGCTGCTGCAGGATGCGGTTCGCCTGATGCGCGACATGCATGGCGTGGTCGCCTATGCCGAGGACCCTTGCGGCGCCGAAGACGGTTATTCGGGCCGCGAAGTGATGGCCGAATTCCGCCGCGCCACCGGCCTGCCGACGGCGACCAATATGGTCGCAACCGACTGGCGCCAACTGACCCACGCGCTGTCGCTGCAAAGCGTCGACATTCCGCTGGCCGACCCGCATTTCTGGACCATGGCCGGCTCGGTGCGGGTGGCACAGACTTGCCGCGACTGGGGCCTGACCTGGGGTTCGCATTCGAACAACCATTTCGATGTTTCGCTGGCCATGTTCACCCATGTCGGCGCAGCAGCCCCGGGGCGTGTGACCGCAATCGACACCCATTGGATCTGGCAGGACGGGCAGCGTCTGACCCGGGAGCCGCTGCAGATCATCGGCGGCCATGTGCAAGTTCCGAAAAAACCAGGCCTGGGCGTCGAGCTCGACATGGTCGAAGTCGAGAAAGCGCATCAGCTTTACCTCCAGCATGGTCTGGGCTCGCGCGACGACGCCATGGCGATGCAATACCTGATTCCAGGCTGGACCTTCAACCCCAAGCGCCCTGCGCTGGATCGTTAAATACAGATCTCATCCACCCCCGACAGGAAACCCATCATGAGACCGAACAAACTGCGAGAAATCTGGCAATCCGGCGGTGCCGTGGTCAACGGCTGGCTGGCGATCGGCAACAGCTTTTCGGCCGAAACCATGGCCCACCAGGGCTGGGACAGCTTGACGATCGACCTGCAACATGGCGTTGTCGACTACACCACAATGGTGCCCATGCTGCAGGCCATCAGCACCACGCCAACGGTGCCGGTCGTGCGCGTGCCTTGGCTGGAACCCGGCATCCTGATGAAGACCCTGGACGCGGGCGCTTATGGCCTGATCTGCCCGATGGTCAACACCAAAGAAGACGCCCAAAAACTTGTCGCCTGGACCCATTACGCGCCGCGCGGCACGCGCAGCTTCGGCCCGGTGCGGGCGCTGCTCTACAGCGGCGCCGACTATCCACAGCATGCCAATGACACCATCGTCACCTTCGCGATGATCGAAACCGCCCAGGCCCTGGATAACCTGGACGAGATCATGTCGGTCGAGGGACTCGATGCGATTTACATCGGCCCTTCGGACCTCTCCCTGGCGCTGGGCTGCACGCCGACCTTCGACGATCTGGACCCCCGCGCCGCCGCGGCGGTTGACCATATCCTGGCCCGCGCGAAGGCGCATGGCCTGGTGGCCGGCATCCACAACGGATCGACCCGCAAAGCGCTCGAGCGCATCGCCAAAGGCTTCCAGTTCGTCACCGTCAGCTCCGACGCCCGCTTGATGGCCGCCGGTGCGCAGCAAGTGATGGCGGCGATGCGCGCGGGAAATCCGCCGCCTGCAGCCAGCGGCAGCTACTGATTCCCAATCACCATTTCACATCGAGAACACAGCATGAAGATCGGATTCATCGGCCTGGGCATCATGGGCGCACCCATGGCACTGCACCTGCTGAATGCAGGCCACCAATTGTTCGTGAGCACCCGCAGCCGTTTGCCCGAGAGCATCGCGGCCTCGGCGGCGCAAGCCTGCGCCAATGCGGCTGAAGTGACCCGCCAGGCCGAGGTGATTTTCATCATGGTCCCCGACACACCCGATGTCGAAGCGGTCCTGTTCGGCCCCGATGGCATTGCCTCGGCCTTGACCGGCCAAAGTCCGCGCAAGGTGATCGTCGACATGAGCAGCATCTCGCCGATGGCCACCAAGGCTTTCGCGCTGAAGATCAACGCGCTGGGCGCCGACTATGTCGATGCGCCGGTGTCCGGCGGCGAGGTCGGCGCCAAAGCAGGCAGCCTGACCATCATGTGCGGCGGCGATGCAGCCGTGTTCGAGAAGGTACGGCCGCTGCTCGAAAAAATGGGCAAGAACATCACCCTGGTTGGCGGCAATGGCGACGGCCAGACCACCAAGGTGGCCAACCAGATCATCGTGGCGCTGAATATTGCCGCAGTCAGCGAAGCGCTGCTGTTCGCCAGCAAGGCCGGCGCCGACCCGGTCAAGGTTCGGCAAGCGCTGATGGGCGGGTTCGCGGCCAGCCGCATCCTCGAAGTGCATGGCGAGCGAATGATCAAGCGAACCTTCGCACCGGGCTTTCGCATCAAGCTGCATCAGAAAGATCTGGGCCTGGCATTGCAAGGCGCAAGCGAGCTCGGCCTGGCCTTGCCGCAGACCGCGGGCGCGGCCCAGTTGATGCAGGTTTGCGCTGCCAATGGCATGGCTGAGCTCGACCATTCGGCGCTGGTGAAGGCGCTCGAGCTGATGGGCCAGCATGAAGTGGCCCAGGGCTGAAGCGGGCAATTCGCCCCGGGGCGCGCCGAGCCCTTCGACAGGCTCAGGACGAACGGAAAAAAGCTTACTTTCGTCAGTCCTGAAAATCAGGATGTCAAGCCGACCAAGGCGACAAGACCAACTATGGCGGGCCGCTGCCTGCTGATGGAGACACGCTGATGAACTCATCGCCGCTGACGATCAGCATGCATGAACTCGACAATGTGGCGATCGTGGCCAATGACGGCGGACTCGCCGCTGGCGTGGTGTTGGCATCCGGCTTGCAATTGCGCGACCGTGTGCCACAAGGGCACAAGGTGGCCCTGGTCGACCTGGCCGCCGATGCTGCGGTATTGCGCTACGGCATCCCGATCGGCTATGCGCTGAAGGACATTGCGGCCGGCAGCTGGGTGCATGAGCGACTGTTGCGCATGCCCGAGGCGCGCGGACTCGACAACTTGCCGATCGCCACGATCAAGCCAGCACCCATGCCGGCGCTGCAAGGCTATACCTTCGAGGGCTACCGCAACGCCGATGGATCGGTCGGCACGCGCAACATCCTGGCCATCACCACCACCGTGCAATGCGTTGCCGGCGTGGTCGATTTCGCGCTGCAGCGCATCAAGGCCGAGTTGCTGCCGCAATTCCCTCAGGTCGACGACGTGGTCGGGCTCGAGCATAGCTATGGCTGCGGCGTTGCCATCGACGCGCCGGGCGCCGAGATCCCGATCCGCACGCTGCGCAATATCAGCCTGAATCCCAATTTCGGCGGTGAGGTGATGGTGGTCAGCCTGGGCTGCGAGAAGCTGCAGCCCGAGCGACTGCTGCCGCCAGGATCATTCGCCATCGCCGATGAACGCGGCCCGGCGGCTCTCGATGTGGTGTGTCTGCAAGACGATGCCCATGTCGGTTTCATGTCGATGGTCGACAAGATCGTTGCCAATGCCAGGCCTCATCTCGAACGCCTGAATGCGCGACGGCGCGAGACCATGCCGGCCAGCGAGTTGGTGGTCGGCGTGCAATGCGGCGGCAGCGATGCTTTTTCGGGCGTCACCGCCAACCCGGCCGTCGGTTTTTGCACCGACCTGCTGGTGCGTGCCGGCGCCAGCGTGATGTTCTCGGAAACCACCGAAGTGCGCGACGGCATCGCGCAGCTGACTGCCAGGGCCAGCAATCCCGAAGTGGCCGATGCGATGATCCGTGAAATGGCCTGGTACGACGCCTATCTGCAGCGCGGCAAGGTCGATCGCAGTGCCAACACCACGCCGGGCAACAAGCTGGGCGGCTTGTCCAATATCGTCGAAAAGGCGATGGGGTCGATCGTCAAGTCGGGTTCGGCAGCGATCAGTCATGTGCTGGCGCCGGGCGAAAAGCTCAAGGTCAAGGGGCTCAGCTATGCCGCCACGCCGGCCAGCGACTTCATCTGCGGCACGTTGCAATTGGCCGCCGGCATGAATTTGCATGTCTTTACCACCGGCCGCGGCACGCCCTATGGCCTGGCCGAATGCCCGGTGATCAAAGTGGCCACACGCAGCGACCTGGCGCGCCGCTGGCATGACCTGATGGACATCAACGCCGGCAAAATCGCCGATGGCAGCGCGACGATCGAGGCCGTCGGTTGGGAGCTCTTCCACCTGATGCTCGAGGTGGCCAGCGGCCGCAAGAAGACCTGGGCCGAGCATTGGAAGCTTCACAACGCCCTGGTGCTGTTCAATCCGGCGCCAGTGACCTGAGCCGGCCAGGCCGCCGGGTGGGTCCATTCTTGCTGTGGATTTGGCTTATACGATCATTCGATTTCCGGGTCGGGCAAGCGATGAAGGAAGATCGGCCAGCCTGATTCGAAACCGGAAATCCCCATGAAGCTTGAAGGTGAACTGAAGATCGCCGTCGACATCGGCGGCACATTTACCGACTGCGTGATGATCGGCGCCACTGGCGAGCGTCTGACCGCCAAGGCGCTGACGACCCATGACGACCCTTCGCGCGGAGTGATCGATTGCCTGGAAATGGCAGCGGCCCGGCTTGGTGTGGATGTCGGCCTGCTGGTGACCCGCGCCAACCTGTTTGTGCATGGCACCACCGTCGGCACCAATGCGCTGGCCGAGCGGCGCGGCGCGCGCACCGGTTTGCTGATGACGCTGGGCCATGAGCAGAGCATCACCATCGGACGGGCCAGGCAGAAGGTGGTCGGCTTGTCCGAGCGCGAAAAAATCCATGTCACCCATCTCGACAAGGCCGACCCGCCGATCGTCGCGCCGCGCGACATCCGCGGCGTGGTCGAGCGGATCGACCGCGACGGCTGTGTGCTGGTGGCACTCGACCTCGACCGCGTCGCCCGCGATGTTGATGAACTGGTGGCCAGCGGCGTGGCTTCGCTGGCGATCTGCCTGCTCTGGTCGTTCAGGAATCCGTTGCATGAACTGCGCATCCGTGATCTGGTGCGCCAACGCCATCCCGGCCTGTTCGTGTCGGTGTCCTGCGAGGTGGCGCCGCGCTCGGGTGAATATGAACGCAGCGTCTCGACCGTTTTCAATTCCTATATCGGCCCGGTGGTGGGCGAATATTTGCTACGGCTTGAGCAGCGGCTCAAGCAGTTGGGCATGAACTGCGCCTTGCTGGTGATGCAGTCCGGTGGCGGCCTGTGCGCGGTCGATTCGGTGCTCGGCAGGCCGATCCTGACGGTCGATTCAGGCCCGGCCGGCGGCGTGCTCGGCGCCCGCTATCTCGCCAGCCTGATCGGCGAGCAAAGCTTGATCTGCGCCGATGTCGGTGGCACCACCTTCGACGTCGGATTGATTTTTGACGACAAGGTGCAAATGGACCCCTTGCCGGTGATCGGCAAATATGCCTATCTGGCGCCCAAGGTCTATGTCAAATCGGTCGGCGCGGGCGGCGGCAGCATCGGCTGGGTCGATGACGGCGGCATGCTGCGAGTCGGCCCGCGCAGTGCCGGCTCATCGCCCGGTCCGGCGGCCTACGGCAATGGCGGCACCGAAATGACGGTCACCGATGCCCATGTCGCGCTGGGCTATCTGAGCCCGGATTTCTTGCTCGGCGGCAAGGTCCGGGTCGACCAGGCTGCGGCCCATGCCGCGCTGACAAAGCTGGCGCAGGCCGTGCAGATGGAGCCGATGGCGACGGCGGCAGGCATTGTCGAAATATCGAATGCGCAGATGGCCGACCTGGTGCGCAAGGTGACAGTGGAACGCGGCCTTGATCCACGCAACTTCGCCCTGTTCGTCTACGGCGGGGCCGGCCCGGTGTTTGCGGCTTTCCTGGCCGAACAGGTCGGCGCAAAGTTCGCCTATATTCCGGCCGATTCGGGGGTTTTTTCCGCGCTCGGCATGCTCACCACCGACATCGTGCTGCAGGAGGAACAGTCGCTGACCCTCAGCCTGCCGCTGTCGGATGAGGACCTGGCGCGCTTGAACTTGGCCTGCGCAGCGCTTGACGCCAGGGTGCTGGCGCGCTTTGCCCAGGTCGGCTTTGAGGCCAGCGCCGCGCGGCTGCAACGCTATGCCGACATGCGCTTCGGCATGCAGGTGCACGAGATGGAAGTCAGCCTGCCCTTAGGCATCCTGACCCAGGCAGCGGCGGCCGAACTGCCCGACGACTTCGTGCGCACCTACGAAATGACTTACGGCAAGGGCAGCGCTTATGCGGCAGCCGGCATCGAAATCGCCACCCTGAGGGCGGCCGGCCGCGTCGGCATCAAACGCCCGCTGCTGGAGGGCGAGGACGGTGCGATGCGGGCCAATTCGCAGGTCGGTGAACGCGATGCCTGGTTCAAGGCAGCGGGCGGATTCATCAAGACCGCGATCCATGCCGGTGAGCGCTTGCATAGCGGCCAGCAGGTCGAAGGGCCGGCCATCATCCAGCGTTTCGCCGATACGGTGGTGCTGCCGCCAGGCGCGCTGGCGCAGGTCGACAGCATGGGTGGCATCAGACTGACTTTTCGCAGGGAGGCATGATGGAAAACAGCCCCGAAATCAAGACCGGCACGATCGACCGGGTGACCTTTGAAGTGTTGCGCCACCGGCTGTGGGAGATCAACGACGAAATGGGCCTGATCGCCGGCCAGATTTCGGGCTCACCCGCCGTTTATGAGTCGGGCGATTTCAACACCGCGATCCTGACGGCCGATGGCAAGGGCCTGTTCACCGGCGTCTATGTGATCCGCCAGGCCGCCGCGCTCGATGTGGTGATCCAGTCGGTGCTGGCTTCGCATGCCGGTGACATCCATGACGGCGACATGTTCATGACCAACGATCCTTGGCATGGCGCCCTGCATGCAATGGATTACGCGGTGGCCTGCCCGGTCTTCTGGGAGGGCCAGTTGGTCGCCTGGACCGGCATCGTCATGCACGAGATGGATGTCGGCGGGCCGCGCCCGGGCAGTTGGAGCGTCGGTGCAGCCAACAGTTTCGAAGAATGCCCACTGATGCCACCAGTGAAGATCATCAATGCCGGCGTCTTCAACAAGGATGTGGAATCGATCTTCCTGCGCAATACCCGCACGCCAGCGGTCAATGCGCTGAATCTGCGCGCCAAGATTTCGGCCCAGCAGACCACCAGCGAGCGGCTGCGCCAGATCATCCGCGAATACAGCCTGGCGGTGTTCCTCGGCGTGCAGGATCAGATCCTCGACTATGTGCGGCGCACCGTGCGCAAGCGCCTGGCAAGGCTGCCCGATGGCATCTGGTACGCCAACGGCCTGCTCGACCATGACGGCGTGAGCAACCATCTGTACAAGATGAAGCTGGCGATGACCAAGTCGGGCGAGCGCTTGTCGTTCGACTTCACCGGCACCGACCGCCAGGCGCCAGGCTCGATCAACTGCGCCTGGAGCGGCCTGCTCGGTGGTGTCACGCAGGTGCTGCTGCCACTGCTTTGTTTTGATCTGCCTTGGTCCCATGGCGCGTTGGTCGACTGCATCGAGATCATTGCCGAAGAAGGCACGATCAACAACGCCAGCTTCCCGGCCGGCACCAGCATGGCCACGCTGAACGCCTCGCAATCAACCGGCAACCTGGTGTGGGAGACGATGGCCAGGCTGTACGGCTGTTCGGAAGACTTGCGCGATGAAGTGATCGCTCTGGGCTACGGCGGCGCCAATATGGCCGTGCTGGCCGGCCAGAAAGCCGATGGCAAGCCTTTCGTCAATATGTTCACCGATTCGGTCGGCGGTGGCGGCGCAAGGTCGTTCCGCGACGGCGTCAACAGCTGCGGCAACCTGATCGCCCCGTCCTACGGCATCCCGAACGTCGAGCGCATCGAAGGCCTGCTGCCGGTGCTCTACCTCTATCGTCAGGAGAAGCAGGACACCGCCGGCGCCGGTCTCTACCGCGGCGGCGTCAGCCTCGAGTACATGATCACGCCGCATGGGGCGAGCTCGGACATCCAGGCGGTGTTCTTCGCCAGCGGCTACAGCCATATCGAGACCAAGGGCGTGGCCGGCGGCATGCCAGGATCGATCCAGCGCAACTTCTTGCTGCGCCAGTCCAATGTCCACGAGTTGCTGCAGCAGGGGAAGATCCCGCTGTCGCTGGACGACCTCAGCTGCGCGCGGATCGACGTTCCCGAAGCCAAGGATGTCGGCAAGCTTGCGGCCAATGATGTCTGGGTGAATTTCTGCGCTGGTGGCGGCGGTTACGGCGATCCGCTGCAACGGCCCGCCCAGCAAGTGCTGCTCGATGTCGAAGGCGGATTTTGTTCAGCTGACGAAGCCTCGGGCAGCTATGGCGTGGTGCTGGCTGCCGGCGGCGCGACGGTTGACGCCGAGGCCAGCGCTGCGGCGCGCGCCCGCTTGCGGCAGGCCAGGCTCGACAGCGGCAAGCGGCTGGGGCCCGATTGGCTGCCGGGCGCTTCGTTCAAGGGTGAGCAACTGTTTCGCGCGGGCGAAACCATGGCCGTGCGTGCCAGCGCCCATGGGCCGCTGCTGGGCTGCACCGTCTGCGAGCATGTGATGGGCCCGGCCAATGAGGATCCGCGCCAGCGCGCCTTGCTGGTCGAGCAATCGCTGGCCAGCCTCAGTGCGCCCAACCGCTACCTGCTGCAGGCACCGGTCGTGGTGCGTAAATATTGCTGCCCGGGCTGCGGCACGCAGTTCTCAGTCGATGTGCAATTGCATGCCGACGATCCGCGCTCACCCGAGATGGCTTTGCACTTGTAGAGCCACTGCTGCGGATTACTCCCAGCGGTCGAGGTTGTGCTCGGCACAGATTTGCACCAGCAAGCGCCGCAACCATTGATGCGGCGGGCTGGCGTCGGTCTGAGGATTCCAGACCAGGGTGCTGGCGATCTGCACCGGTGCAAAGGGAATGGCCACGCCGACGATACCGGCGGCCACACCGAAGCGCTTGATCAGCTTGTCCGGCAGCACCGCGATCAGGTCGGTATGCCCGAGCACAAACAGGCCGGCCAGAAAATGCGGCATGGTGATTGCAATCCGGCGACGCAAATGCTGCTCGTCGAGGCTGCGGTCGATGATGCGCCCCATGCCGCCGTCCTGGCTGATCGCCAGTTGCGGCGTGTCGGCGAAACCCTTGATGTCGAGCGTGCTGCTCAGCAGCGGATGGTCGCTCCGCATCGCGCAGGAGCAGGGAATGTCGTACAGCTTGACTGAACGGAAGCGGCTGCCGGTGTCGTCGAACAAGCCGAGCGCGAGGTCGATCTGCCCGGCCTCCAGCAGCCGCAAGGCCTGCTCGCCATCGGCATGTTCAACGGTGATGTCGACCTTGGGCGCATCGCGGCCAAGGCAGGCCGCCAGATGCGGCATGATCATCGTCGCACCCAGATCGTTCAGCCCGATATTGAAGCTGCGCTGCGTATCGGCAGGGTTGAAAACAGGTGGCTCCAAGGCGCTGCTGATTTGTTGCAAGGCGTGCCTGATCGGCTCCTCCAGCGCCAGCGCGCGTTCAGTCGGCTGCATGCCGTCGACACGGCGGATGAACAACTCGTCCTGGGTCAGATGACGCAGACGGTTCAGCGCTGCGCTGACCGCCGGCTGACTCAGGCAGATCCGATTGCCGGCGCGCGTCACATTGCGCTCGAGCATCAGCGCATCGAACACGAGCAGCAAGTTGAGGTCGACGGCGGCCAGCTTCATTCGCTGCTCCCTGTGCGAACTGAGCCGATGGGCAGGAAGCCATTCATCACACGGATTTTCCTTATATCGTCATTCGATTTTGCCGCTTTGAAGGCGCAGGTTAGGATTTCTCCTGGCGCGGCTGCCAAGTTGTCCTGTTCCCGGCATGGCCAGGCCCTGTTCCACCCAAGGAGTATCGATGAAGCTGGTCAGTTTTCTTGTTGGCGATTTGCCGTCCTGGGGTCTGCAGGTCGGTGACCAGGTCATCGACCTGGGCCGCCGTTATGGCGCGCAATATCCCGACTTGCGCTCGGCCATCGGCAGTCCGCTGCTTCACGATCCGACGCTGTCGGATCTGCCGGCCGACCATTTGCTGGCCGACCTGCGCTTGCTGCCACCGATCCCCGAGCCGGGCAAGATCCTCTGTGTCGGCCTGAACTACAAAGCCCATGCGGCTGAAGGCGGTTTCCCGATTCCGGTATTCCCGCAAGTCTTCACGCGCTTTGCCGATACCCTGGTCGGCTCCGGCGCGCCGATGATCAAGCCTGCGATGTCGGACGACTTCGATTTCGAAGGCGAGCTGGCGATCGTGATCGGCCGCGGTGGCCGTCATATACCGGCCAGCAGCGCGCTGGACCATGTGTTTGGCTATACCTGTTTCAACGACGGCTCGGTGCGCGACGTGCAATTCAAGCATTTCCTCATCGCCGGCAAGAACTTCCCCAGCACCGGCCCGCTGGGTCCTTGCATCGTCACCACCGACGAAATTCCCGACCCCTCGCGATTGCATCTGAGCACAAGCATCAATGGCGTCGTCGTGCAAAGCAAGGGGATTGACGACATGATCTGCGATGTCGCCGGCATCATTGCCTATATCTCGAGCTGGACCGAATTGCGTCCCGGCGATGTGATCGCAACCGGCACGCCTGAAGGCGTGGGCTTTGCCCGCAAGCCGCCGCTGTGGCTGCGGCCAGGTGACTTGGTGGAAGTGGAAATATCGAAGATCGGCCGGTTGTCGAACCCGGTGCAAGCCGGGGCCTAGCAGCCGTACGCGAGCGGCCTTCGGGCTGACTTGCAGGCATCTATGAACGGGCTGTTACAGCCACAGGGGGACGAATGATGGAAGTCGACATGCAACGCGAATGGCATTGCCAGCAGCAACTGACGCGGCTGTTTTATTACCTCGACCGGCGCCGTTATGAGGACTTGGTGGACCTGTTCGAGCCCGATGGTGTCTGGCTGCGCCAGGGTCGATTGCTGAATGGTCATGCCGACATCCTGCAGGCCATGCAGGCGCGCCCGGCGACCTATTACATCTGCCACATCGTCAGCAATTTCCTGGTCACCGACGACAGCGACGGCAACGTCGTCGCCTACCTGAGCGCCTATGCCAGCGACAACGGGCGGACGCCGGTGCCGCCGGTGCTGATCACAGCCCCGCTGGGCCTCTTCCGGGTCAATGCGCAGTTCAGCAGCGGCGACAGGCCGCGCATCGCAAGGCTTGACCTGCACCCCGAATTCACTTTTCCCAAGTCGACCTGAGTAGGGCGAACTTTTCGCAAGCCAGCAGGGCCAGACAGGAAACCGATGCGCATACCCGACGGACAGAACTTCGCCGACATCATGGCCTTTGTGACCGTGGCCGACTGCATGAGTTTCGCCAAGGCGGCGCAGTCGCTGGGGGTGGAACCCGCCAACCTGTCGCGCACGGTCACCCGACTGGAAAAGCGCATCGGCACCCGGCTTTTGAACCGCACCACCCGATCGGTGTCGCTGACCAGTGCTGGCATCGGCTATTACCAGCATTGCACCGAGATCGTCACCTGCTACCGGCGCGCCCAGGACTTCATCACCGGCCAGCGTGCCGATCTGGCCGGACCCTTGCGCATCACGGTCCCGATGACCTTCGGCATCGTGAAACTGGGGTCGGTGTTGCCGGGTTTCGCCGCTGCCTATCCGCAGATTCAGCTCGAAATCCTCAGCTCGGATGAGTTCCTCGACCTCACCGAACATCGCATTGATGCCGCGATCCGGATGGAGGTGTCGCGCGATCCGCTGCTGAATTCGCGCCTGCTGGGGCAGACCGACCGCATTCTTTGCGCCTCGCCGGCCTATCTCGCCGAGTACGGTGTGCCCGCCACGCCAGCGGAATTGACCAGCCATCGCTGCATCGTTTTCTCGCGCAACCCGCAGACCAATACCTGGAACCTGCGCAGCAGCAACCGGCGCCCCGCGCGGGTCACGGTCAACTCATTTTGCAGCGTCAACAACAGCCTGTTGCTGAAACAATTTGCCATCAACGGCACCGGTATCACGCCGGTGGCCGAGTATGTGGTCAGCGATGAATTGAGTTCGGGCGAGTTGGTGCGGGTGCTGCCGGAATGGACGCTGGGCACGATCAACATCTCGATCGTCTACCTCTCGCCCCGCAATCTCTCGCCGCGGGTGCGCGCCTTCATCGACTATTTTTCCGAGAATCTGAGGCTGAACCATGACAAGTCCGCGGCCTGATTGCTATCGGCATTGATAGTAGTTTGTGGTCTCGTCGCCCATTTACCCTGCAAGTGATCAGAAGTACCATCAGCCGGCATTGAATACGCCCGACACAAGCTGGCAAACAGGTCGCACGACGCGAGTCGGCCTGACTGCCGCAACGGCAAGACCCTCAAATATCAAATCTCAGGAGACCGCATGAGCCCGACTCGCATCATCGATTCACATCACCATATCTGGCTCAAGAAAGACGTCCCCTGGCTGGCCGAGGAACCGCGCCCGCGCATCTTTGGGCCCTATGAAGCGATCCGCCGCGACTATCCGGTCGAGGAGTACATCGCCGACCATGGCAAGTTCAATGTCGTGAAGTCGGTCTATGTGCAATGCAACTGGGACCCGAAGCGCTCGATCGATGAAACCGCCTGGCTGCAGTCGGTGGCCGACCGCAGCGGCTTCCCGCATGGCATCGTCGCCTATATCGACCTGAGCGCTGACGATGTCGAAGCCAAGCTCGACGCACAAATCGCGTTCCGCAATGTCTGCGGCGTGCGCCAGCAGATTCACTGGCACCAGAACCCGAACTGGGCTTATGTCGAAGACCCGGTGCTGTTCGATTCGCCCAAGTGGCGCGATGGCCTGCGCCGCGTGGCCGAGCGTGGCCTGCCCTTCGACCTGCAGATCTTTCCGTCGCAGATGAAACCGATCCGCGGCATGCTCGACGCTTTCGGCGACCTGCCTTTCATCCTCAATCATGCCGGCATGCCGGAAGACCGCAGCCCCGCAGGCTGGAAAATCTGGTCTGACGGCATCAAGGAGCTGGGTCAGCACAAGAATTTGTACGTCAAGTTCTCGGGCCTGAACACCTTCGAGCACCGCTGCTCGGCCGACCTGATGCGGCCGGTCGTGCAGGAGTCGCTGGCCAGTTTCGGCACTGACCGGTGCATGTTCGGATCGAACTTCCCGATCGAGAAAATGTGGACCAGCTACGAAACCTATGTGTCCGACATGATCATGGCGATCGGGCCGGTTTCGCAGGCCGATCTGGATCAGATCTTCTACAACACGGCTGCAAGCGTCTACCAGCTGAAGTAACAAGCAACCCGTGAAACAGATCCTGATCGTCCTGTTGAACGGGCTGACCTCGGGCGCGGTGTATTTCATGGTGGCCAGCGGCTTCAGCCTGATCTTCGGGCTGCTGCGAACGGTCAACCTGGCCCATGGTTCGCTCTACCTGATCGGCGCCTACATCGGCTACGCCGTGGCCGACAAAAGCTCGAGCTGGTTGCTCGGCATGCTGGCCGGCGCGGTGGCTGCGGCGGCTGTCGGCGCCTTCATGCATCTGGTGCTGTTGCGTCGCGCCGAAGGCGACAACCTGCGCCAGGCCTTGCTGACGGTGGGCTTTTCGATCATCGCCGCCGACTTGTTGCTGCTGACATTCGGCCCGCTGACCTACCAATTCGAACTGCCGCAATTGATCGAAGGTGCGGCCAGCCTGCCGCTGATCGGCAGCTATTCGATGGTCCGGCTGGCCTGCATGGCGATCGCGATCCTGACCGGTGTGGCGCTCTGGCTGATCCTGGCCAAGACCAAGCTCGGCATGGCGGTGCGTGCCGGCGTCGACGACCGCGTGATGCTGGCGGCCCTGGGGTTCAATGTCCATTACTACTACCTGATCGTGTTCATGCTGGGCGCCTTTGTCTGCGGCATGGCCGGCACCGTTGGCAGTTCGGTGTTCTCGATCTCACCGGGCGAGGATGCACGTTTCCTGCTGTCGTCGCTGGTGGTGGTGATCATCGGCGGCATGGGCAGCCTGAAGGGTGCAGCAATCGGCGCCTTGATGGTCGGCGTGTCGGAGCAACTGGGGCTGGCCTATATCCCGAACTATGCGATCACGATCACCTTCGGCCTGATGATGGCGGTGCTCGCCTTGCGGCCCAACGGCTTGTACGGGAGAGTCTGATGCAGCCGCTGAAGCTTTCGGCCATGGCGCTGGCGGCGCTGCTGCTGCTTGGCGCGCCGCTGTACCTGCCCGAATTCTGGACCCTGAACATCCTGGCGCGCGCATTTGCCCTGGGCATCGTGGCGCTGAGTCTGACCTTTTTATCAAGCTTTTGCGGCATGGTGTCGCTGTGCCAGATGACGATCGCCGGGGTTGCCGGTTACGGCATCGCCCTGCTCAGTGCCAATGCCACCGGCATGGGACTGGCCCTGCCCTGGCAACTGGCAGCGCCCTTGTCGCTGGCCGCAGCGGTGCTTGTGGCCGCCTTGATTGGCTGGATTTCGCAGCGTTCCTACGAGGTGTATCTGCTGATGTTCACGCTGGCCGTCGGCGTGGCCACGCTGTTTTTTGTGCAGCAGAACATGGAAATCTTCAATGGCTCAGACGGTATTTCCGGCATCGTGATCCCGGCCTTTTTGCGCGCTGACGCCAGCGGCAACCGCGCCTGGACCCATGTACAGAGCATTTACTGGTTGATCCTGGGCTGCGCCACGCTGCTGATGGCGATCGTGCTGCATCTGGAAAAAACCCCGCTCGGTCTGACGCTGAAATCGATTCGTGACAACCCGCGCCGGCTCAAGGCGCTGGGCTACAACGTCGCCCGTTACAAGGTCGTCGCCTTCACGATCTCGGGCTTCATCGCCGGTATCGGCGGCATCCTGCTGGCCTGGTACAACGCGCAGATTTCACCCGGATCGATCGACGTCAATGCCAATGTCGCGATCCTCGTGATCGCCGTACTGGGCGGGCAGAAGCGTCCGCTGGGCGCTTTCGTCGGCGCGGTGGTCTATGTGCTGCTGGAGGTGTTTGCCTCCGAGGTGTTCAGTCGCGAGCGTTTCAACCTGCTGGTCGGCGCGACTTTCTTGCTGGTCCTGTATTTTTCGCCAAACGGAATCCTTGGCTTGATCCCGGATTTCAATCACAAAAGGAGACTGTAATGAAAAGACGTCAATCTGGATGCATGTTGAAACCCCTGTTCGTGCTGACCATGGCGGCGTTTGCCGGCACCGCGGCGGCGCAACAGGCCACCATCAAGATCGGCCTGATCGCGCCGCTGGAAGGCGCGCTGGCGCTTTCCGGGCAGGACGCCATCCGCGGCACCGAGCTCGCGCTCGACGAAATCAAATACATGATCGGCAACAAGAAGATCGTGGTGCTGAAAGAATCGTCCAATGGGCGCCCTGACGTGGCGCTGGGCAAGGCCAAGAAGCTGATCGAGCAGGACAATGTCGACATCCTGATCGGGCCGCTGGCCGGCGGCGAGGGCCTCGCGATCAAGGAATACGCCAAAACGCAGCCGAACAAGACCTTCGTGCAAGGCACCTCGGCTGCGCAGGAATTGACGCTCAAGGATGCTGCACCCAACCTGTACCGATTCACCGGCGACGGCGCGCAATGGCAGGCCGGATTGGGCAACTATGCCTATGACGTCAAGGGCTACCGCAACATTGTCTCGGTGGGTGACGATTACGCTTTCCCGTACAGCCAGGTGGCCGGCTTTATTTCCGAGTTCTGTCCGAAGGGCGGACGGATTGCGCAGCGCTTCTGGGCGCCGCTGGGCACCAAGGATTACAACTCCATCATCGCCAAGATTCCGGACAATATCGACGCGATCTACCTGCTGGTCGCAGGTGCCGATGCGGTCAATTTCCTGACCCAGTATCAGCAGGCCGGCGGCAAGAAGCCGATCATTTCCGGCACTGCGACGGTCGACCGGAACGTACTGAGCACCAAGGGCAACTTCAAGAAAGGCACGGTTGGCGTCGTTACTGCCGGCCCGATCACCGAGAGCAACACCGACCCGATGTGGGTCGCCTTGGTCGCGGCTTACCAGAAGAAATACCCGGACGGATTGGGCTCGCCGTCGTTCAACGCGATGACCTATTACATCAACACCAAGGCCTCGATGGCGGCTTTGGCCAAGGTCAACGGCGACCTGTCGGACAACCACAAGAAGTTCCGCGATGCGATGCAGGCGCTGAAGATGCCGTCGCCGATGGGCTTGGTCGAACTCGACGCCAACCGCCAGGGCATCGTCGACAACTACCTGTCCGAAGTGGCGGAACGGCCGGATGGTTCGCTCTATCTGAAGATGATCAGCAAGCAGCGCGTCAACCAGACTTTGGGTTTTCCGGTTGAGCAATTCCTGACCAAGATACCTGCCGGCCGCGATGCACCGGTTTGCCAGTAAGGGGTAAAACTTGGACCCGCGAGCCTGCCTGACCCTGAGCAACATTTGTCTGCACTTTGGCGCCCTGCGCGCCATTGATGACGTGTCGCTGCAGGTCATGCAAGGCGAGCGGCATGCGCTGCTGGGTACCAATGGCGCAGGCAAGACGACCATGTTCAACGTCATCACTGGCGACTTGCCGGCCACCTCGGGCAGCGTGCTGTTCGAACAGCATGAGGTCACAAAGCTGCCGCCCTGGGAGCGCTGCCGGCTGGGCATGGGCCGCACTTACCAGACGCCGCTGCTGTTCACCAGTCTGACGGTGCTCGAGAACATCTTCATCGCCTCGCGCGATGCCCATCGCGGCAGGCTGGCATTGCGCAAGATCGACGCCGGCAGCGACTGGGTGGCGCAAGCCTTGCAGCTATGCCACCAGGTCGGCATCGGCGCCTTGGCGCAGACCCGGGTTGATCAGCTGTCGCATGGCCAGAAAAAACAGCTCGAGCTCGGCATGGCGCTGGCGTCGAAGCCGCGCCTGCTGCTGCTTGACGAACCAGCCGCCGGCCTGTCGCCGGATGACCGCAGGGCCTTCGTCGCCTTGATCGCCGCCTTGCCGCGCAGCCTGACCTTGCTGTTCGTCGAACATGACATGGATGTCGCCTTGAACCTGGCCGATCGCGTCACGGTGATGAAAGACGGGCAGTTGCTGGCCAGCGGCACGCCAGCGCAGATCCGCGCCAACGAGGATGTGCGCCGCCTTTATCTGGGTGAGCCGATGAAAGTGGCGGCATGAAGATCACCGACTTGCGCGCCAGCTATGGCGCCAGCCAGGTGCTGCATGGCATCAACTTCGAAATCGGCACCGAACCGGTGGGCATCGTCGGCCGCAATGGCATGGGCAAGACCACGGTCTGCGCGGCGCTGACCGGCATGGGGCCGCGTGTCAGCGGCCAGATCGAATGGCAGGGCCAAGACCTGTCGACCATGAACTCGACCCAAATCGCCCGCGCTGGCATTGCCATCGTGCCGCAGGGGCGGCGCATCTTCAAATCGCTGACGGTGGAAGAGCATTTGCTGCTGGTTGACGACAAGGCCACGGGCAAACGCTGGACCATTCCCGGTATCTACGAACTATTCCCGCGGCTGGCCGAGCGCCGCAAGAACTACGCCAACCAGCTTTCCGGCGGCGAGCAGCAAATGCTGGCGATCGGCCGCGCGCTGATGCGGCAGCCGAGCTTTTTGATTCTCGACGAGCCCTCAGAAGGGCTGGCGCCGGTGATCGTGCAGCGGCTGGTCGATGTGTTGAACGAGATCTCGGCGTCGGGCATCAAGATGCTGATCGTCGAGCAGAACCTGCGCGTCGCAGCCGCCGTGGCACCGCGCCTGCTGGTGATGGTGTCGGGCGACATCGCACTCGACATTCCATCGGCGCAACTGCTCGAAGACGAGGCCATGCAAAGTCAGTACCTCGGCGTCGGACAACATTGAACAAGTCCAGAACCAAAAACCACCATCAACGACAGGAAAAAATCACATGAAACTGGTCAGTTTTATAGCAAACGGCAGCACCCGCATCGGCGTTATCGATGGCGATGAATTGGTCGACCTGCTGGCCGTGCATGGCCAGACGGCCTGCTTTGATTCAGCCCAACTGGTCTCACTCGGTGACATGATGTCGGTGATCGCCAACTGGGACAGCGTCAAGGCGGCGGTGGGCCATTGCGTCGCCAGCAGCGCACAAAAAGGCATCGGCCGCCAGCCACTGGCCAGCGCCAAGCTGGCCGCACCGCTGATGCCGCGCACCATCCTGTGTTCGGGCAGTAACTACCTGAGCCACAACAAGGAAAAAGCCAATGCCGACACCAGCGGTCGCGAGCCCGAATTCTTCGTCAAGACCAGCGATTGCGTAATCGGACCGGGCCAGCCCATCGTGCTCGACCGCAGACTGACCAACAAGCTCGACGGCGAAGTGGAACTGGCGATCGTGATCGGCAAGGCCGGCCGCCATATCCCGGTTGATCAAGCGCTCGACCATGTATTCGGCTACACCATCGTCAACGATGTCACCGCCCGCGACCGCCAGGTGCGGCCGCGTCCTGATGGCTCCTACTGGTACGAACTCGGCCGCGGCAAGGTGTTCGACGGCAGCGCGCCGATCGGGCCTTGCATCGCCACGGCTGACGAAGTGGGCGACCCGCAGCAACTGATGGTCAAGTCATGGGTCAACGGTGAGCTGCGGCAGATTTCCAGCACCTCGCAAATGATCTGGACCTGTGCCGAACTGATCCATTTCTTCTCGATCAACATGACCTTGCAGCCCGGCACCGTGATCATCACCGGCACGCCCAGCGGCACCGCCTGGTCGACCGACAAGAGCCTTGGCGGCAACTGGTCGGGTGTCGATGGCATGGTGCCCGCCACCGGCTACCTCAAGGGCGGCGACGTGATCACTTGCGAGCTGTCGAAAGTCGGCCAACTCGAGAACCCGGTCGTCGAAGGCTGAGCGGGCCCACAGATCTGCCGCGCCCATAGGCCGGCAGGTCTTCGATGCCCTGTCGATCAATGGCCGGCAGTTGGGTCCGTGACGATCGCCCAGGCTTCACGCGGCGAGACGATGCGCATGGCCGAGGTGGTCAATTGCAGTTCGTTCCAGCTCAAAACCCGCTTGTCGCCGGTGACAAAAAGATCGATCCCGGATGCTGCTGCAGCGGCCGGTTCATCGACATCAGCAATCAATTGCGCCACCCATCATTCAGCCGGCGCCCTGCACGTTGACGTAGATGGCGTAAAGCGAGTGGCTGCTGGCCATGAAGAGCCGGTTCCGACGCTCGCCGCCAAAACAAAGGTTGGCACAGCGCTCGGGCAAATGGATATGTCCGATTGCCAGCCCTTGCGGATTGAAGACACGTACGCCGTCGAGCAAAGCCGGCGATGCACCTTGACGCCCGTCGCTGCCCCAGCCACACCAGATATTGCCGTCCATGTCGACGGCGATACCGTCAAGGGCACCAGCGCCTTCGGCATCGATCTGCCGGCGCTTGTTCGAGAGCTGGCCGTCGACAGCCAAGTCGTAGGCCCAGACCAGCCGGCTGGGTGCAGCGCGACTTTCAACCACATAGAGCACTGACTCGTCAGGCGAAAAGGCCAGGCCGTTAGGGCCGGCCAGATCGGTGATCACCTGATGCAGCGCGCCGCTATCGGGGTCGATCCGATAGACCGCCTGCGGCAGCTCGGGGGCGGCCGGTTCGCCCTCCCACCAGCCGTGGATGCCGAACGGGGGATCGGTGAACCAGATGCTGCCGTCGCGCTGGCAGACGATGTCATTCGGTGAGTTCAGGCGTTTGCCGTCAAAGCGATCGGCCAGTACGGTGATGCTGCCATCGATCTCGGTACGGGTGACGCGCCGTGTCAGATGCTCGCAGGCCAGCAGCCGACCCTGGCGGTCGCGCGCCAGGCCATTGGCCTGATTCGACGGCTCACGGAAACTGCTTACCGAGCCCGATGCCTCGTCCCAGCGCAGGATGCGGTTGCCAGGGATGTCGCTCCAGAGCAAGCAGTGATGGTCGCCGAACCACTGCGGCCCCTCGGACCAGCGGCAGCCGCTGGCAAGTTGTTCGACGCTGCTGCTGTAGACCCGGTATTTCAAGAACTCAGGCTCAAGCACCTCGACCGCCGGGTCAGGGTAGCGGCTGTTCGGAGAAAACCAGATGTGTGGAGCGTTGGGCATGGCCAGAGTTTGACTGAGTTCGCTCATTTGAGCAGCAAATCGGGAAGCCACATCGCGAAGCCGGGCACATAAGTCACCAGCATCAGCGCGCCGACCAGTGAAGCATGGGTGGTGACATTGAGCGCGTAGTCGGCGGCATTGCCCTCCTTCTTCATCTGCGGAATCAGCAATCTGCAAGCAGATAGGGTAGGGTCGGTGGCGATGATTGCTCCTCGGGTCGGGCCTTGGGTTGATCGGTCCAATCAGGACATGCCGAACGGGCCGAAGCCCAGGAAACTGCCGCCCTGCAGCAGATTCGGCAATGCCTTTGGATCAGGGCTGACCAGGATATGGCCGATACGGTCACGGTAAGCCTCGGCGTTGTCCTGCGGTTGGTAGCCGATGCGGGCCCATTCGGCATCCGCGTCGTACCAGCGTTGGCTGTTGGCGCTGACGCCATAGACCACCAAAGCGCCCACGTCGACCGCCGTGAGTGCTGCCAGCACCAAGCGCACCAGGTCGGCATGGCTGAGCCAGGATGACAGCGCGCGCCGGTCCGGCGGTTCAGCGGTGGCCGTGCCGATACGCAAGCTCACGGTCTCGATGCCATAGCGGTGGAAGTACAACTGGGCCGTCGCCTCGCCGAACAACTTGCTGACGGCATAGTTGCCGTCGGGACGGGCGGACTGCGTGGCCGAGACCCGGTCTTCGATGCCATAGCAACCGGTGACATGGTTTGAACTGGCGAACACCACCCGCCGCACGCCGTTCAGGCGTGCCGCCTCGTAGAGGTTGTGCACACCCCGGATATTGGCTTGCAGGATGGGCTCGAACGGCCCTTCGAAAGACACGCCGCCAAAATGCACCACCGCGTCGATGCCGGCCATCAATCCCATCACCGCTGAGCCATCGGCCAGATCGCAGGGACTGGCCTCGACCAGACCTCGCGCATCCAGCGCGCCCACCAAGTCGGACAAAACCAGCTTCTGACAGGCTTGTCGCAATGGCGCCGCAAGCACCAGGCCAAGCGCGCCGGCCGCACCTGTCAGGAGCAGATTTTCAAAAGGTCTGGAGGCAATTGTCATCGCGAAAAATTGGGGGGAACAAGCGGTTCAGGGTCTACCCGCTGAGCAAGGATTCTGAAGGTCAGTAGAATATCAAAACATTGTTTCATTTTTTTCAGGGTATTCCATGACCAGACCCTTCCGGGTGGTTTCCTTCGGCGAGTGCATGCTCGAATTACAAGGTCAGGCCTTTGGCACCATGCAGCATAGCTACGGCGGAGACAGCTTCAATACAGCCGTCTACTTGGCACGTTGCGGCCGTCGCCAGGGTCTGCAGGTGGATTACGCCACGGCGCTCGGCGATGACAGCATGAGCGATGGTTTGCTGGTTCGCTGGCACGATGAAGGCCTCGGCTTGGGGCTGGTACGCCGGATCGCCGGCAAGCTGCCAGGCTTGTATCTGATCGAAGTTGATGCCAAGGGCGAAAGGCATTTCAGCTACTGGCGCGGGCAGAGCGCAGCGCGCGACTATTTCGACTTCGGGGCCGGACTCACGCCACTGGAAACACAGATCGACAACATTGATGCGCTTTACCTCAGCGGCATCAGCCTGGCCATCCTGCCACCCGAGGGGCGTGAGCGCCTGGCCGAATTGGCTCGCCGCTTGCGTGAGCGCGGGGCGATGGTGGTTTTTGACAACAATTACCGGCCGCGCTTGTGGCGCGATGCCAAAGACGCAAAAGCCGCCTTCAGTCAGATGCTGACCCATGCCAGCTTGGCCCTGTTGACGCTTGACGATGAGATGGCTCTGTGGGGCGATGCCGGCTCGCCTGCGGCGGCCCTGGAACGCGCCTTGGCCACAAACTGCCCCGAAGTGGTGGTCAAGCGCGGCGCCCAAACCACCTGGGTGCGCAGCGAAGGTCTGGCTCCGATTGCTGTGCCCACCGAACCGGTGGCGCTGGTCGTGGACACCACCGCCGCCGGCGATTCGTTCGCGGGCGCCTACCTGGCAGCGCGCATCTCGGGTCTGACGCCAGCGCTGGCAGCAGCAGCAGGCAACCGTCTGGCGGCAAGGGTGGTGCAGCACCGCGGCGCGGTGATCCCGGTCGAGGCCATGGCCGATCTGCTGCGTCCCTGAGCCGTCGGCAGCCAGTCAGCCAGGGTGTTCGCGCCAGCGCCAGATCGTCCGCAGGTTTGACAAGGCCAGGCAGGCCTCCAGCAGGCTGCCTCCGATCGAGCCGACCGCTAGATTGTTGACCAGCCACAACAGCGTGCCGAGCAGCATCCAGGCCCGCATGCGCCGCCCATGCATGAAGAACAATGCGGTGGTGCCGATGCACGAGGCCGCGATCGGCAGCAGTGATTGCCAACCCTCGGCCAGCCAAACACCACAGGCCAGGCTCAAGGCCACGAAACACAGGCCCAATGCCGGCCGCCGCCCGCGCAGCGAAGCCAGCGAACGCAGCATCGACACCGCCGTGCTCGCCACTGCCGTGGCTTGCCCCAGCAGCGCGAAATGCAGGATGTAAGCGCCGCATTCGGCTGCCATAAACAGCTTGAAGCGGCGGTCGTTGGTCTGGGCGAAGCAAGCCATGCCGAGGACAAAAGCCGCGTAGCCGCTCAGTTGGGTGGGGCTCAAAAGCCAAGCCAAGTCAGGTGCAATGGTCATCGGGCGGGTTTGGATTCAGCCAATGCACGGGGTCCATGCCCAGCACCGCTTCGCCGAGCAAGAGTCGGCGTAAGCGCTTCTTCATCGACGCTGTCGGTCAA
This sequence comes from uncultured Burkholderiales bacterium, assembly GCA_903820745.1. Taxonomy (GTDB): domain Bacteria; phylum Pseudomonadota; class Gammaproteobacteria; order Burkholderiales; family Burkholderiaceae_C; genus Paucibacter_A. The sequence continues at coordinate 36,114 of CAIJIT010000289.1, read as the reverse complement.
ACAGCGATGCCCAGCCGGCCATCGGGCTCATATCGGCCTGCCGCCAGTTGCCTGTGTCGAACGCCAGCCTTGTCGCCGCATAGCGCGGGTAGCCGCGGGCAGCGCCGTCGCGTTCGCTGTCGATGATCTTGCCGCGACCCTCGGCCACATCCGAGAGTAGTTTGAAGTCGATCGGGTCTCGGTCCCAAGGTCTGGCGCCAGCAGTCAGAGGCAGCGCCTGTTCCAATTCCTGCACCGGCAGCACGCGCAAATCGGGCGGCAGATAGGGCGTCTGCGGCTTGATGATGCGGGCGGTGCTCTGGGTATAGCTGCCGGTCTGCGCGACCGGCTGGCCGACATCGTCCACCGCCAGGTTGTCCTGCAGATGCAGTTCCAGATCGCCCTGGCCGCCGAGCGCGAACAGCGGCGTATTGCCCTTGGTGTCGGGGCCATGCCGCAGCACATTGGCCACCAGCGCCAGCTTGCCGGTCAGGAAGGGGTAGCCCACCCACTCATGCGCCACCAGGTTGTAATGCACGGCCTTGCCGCCTGGGTTGTAGATCAGGTTGTTGACCATCGCCGCCTGTACGCCACCTTTGAAAAGTGCATTGCGCTCGCGGTTTGAGGCGTAGACATTGCCAAGCAGCAGGATGCCGGTGGCGTTGTCATGAATCAGGCTGCCCTTGGAATGCTCACCCTTTTCATGCACCGAATCGCTCAAGCCCTCATAGATCAGGTTGTTGCTGTAGGTGATGTCATGCGAGGTGTTGCGGCGCCAAGCCTCGACATCGGCGCCCTTGAAGCGCGGTCCGCTGATCGACAGGTTCTCGTCGCTGGCCCAGGAAAAACTGCAATGGTCGACGATCACCTGGTGGGCCGAACCGGTGGTCGAGATGCCGTCCATGTCTTTGCCGCTGCGCTTGGCTTGGCCGGCCTCGCCAGGGCGGAACATCAGGTGTTGCACGATCACATCATGCGTGGCGATTTTGGTTTCGCCACGGATCAAGGTGATGCCAGGGTGCGGTGCAGTCTGGCCGGCAATGGTGATGAACGGTTGGCGGATGGCCAGGCCCTGGTTGTCAAGGTCGATGACTCCGCCGACCTCGAAAACGACGGTGCGCGCACCGCTGCCGGTCACAGCTTCGCGCAGCGAGCCAGGCCCTGCGCCCTGCAGGTTGGTGACTTTGACGGTGCGCCCACCGCGCCCGCCGATCGTCCCGACTGCCCAGCCTGGTACATCGTAGGTAGCGCGGTTGAGTCCCGGCCAGGCGGTCTGAGCCCCGAGGCTGGCGCAATCCGGCCCGGGAAGAAAGGCTTCGCGAAACGCGGGCAGCTGTTCGGCCAGGATTTTCGCCATCAAATCGGCAAAGACGCAGGCGCCCTTGGCGCCCAGATGGGTGCGGTCGAAGCCGTTGCTCCCACCTTTTTCAGGCTCGCCGGCTGCGGGTGGTGGCGCCATCGCCAGCGTATCGGCCTCGGCATTGCCCATGGTCTGGACTGCTGCAGCGCTGAGCGCATTCAGGTCGATGAGCGGCACCTGTTCTGCTTTGGCGACCGCCCGCGCGGCATCAGCCCAACCCGACAGATCGTTTTGCAACGCAGCGCCTTTGAAGCTGCGACGCGTCAGCGGTGTGACCAGCACGGGACGGCCGCCCGCCGCCCGCACATCGGCCACATAACGCGCCAGGTTCTGAGGAAATTCGGTTGCCAGATCGGTCGATCGGCCCGGTTTGCCAGGTTGGTCGTTATGGCCGAACTGGATCAATACATAGTGGTTGACGCCGACCGGGCCGGCTTTCAGTCTTGCCAGCACCCGATCCCAGAGTCCCTCGCTGCGATAGCTGGCGCTACTGCGCCCGCCACGCGCCAGGTTCAGACAGGCCAGCGAGGGATCCATCCGCTGGCATAGCGCGTCGCCATAGCCGGTGCGCGGGCCCATCGTTGAATCACCTACCAGCAACAAGGCCGCTGGTGCCGCCTCAACGGCCGCTGCCGCTAAAAGCAGCGCAGCTGCCATGGTGAAAATTTTCACAGCGGCCCTTCTGCCTGGCTTGCAGTTAACGCCGGCGCCGACACGATGAAGTCCTGCCGATCAGCCGGCGCTCAATGGCAGCGATCAGAAGCTGTAGCGCATGCCGACCACGAACTCACGACCGGTCACATTGTTGACCACCGAGCTGTTGCGCAGCCGGCTGATGAACTGATCATTCGCCTGATTGGTCAAGTTGACGCCTTCCAGCGTGAAATCGAGCTTGTCGTTGTACTTGTAGGCAATCTGCGCATCGATGTTGAGGGTCTTGTTCTTGCCCTCGACGTCGTTGTTGTTCTGGCCCGGCACGCGAGTCAGATAAGCCTCACGCTGCGATCCCGAAATGCGGGCACTGAACTTGCCATCGTCGTAGTACAACGTCGCGTTCCAGGCCTTCGGAGACAGATTGATCAAGTCGTCGGTGATCGTGCTTGTGCTGGTCGGCGACACGACGTAGACGATTTTCGACTTCACATAGGTGTAGTTGAGCAGCGTCCCGAAGTTCTTGCCCCAGCTCGGCAGAAAGGTGAACGGCTGCTGGAAGTTGAGCTCGAAGCCCTGCAGCTTGCCGCCATCGCTGTTGATCGGCGCCGAGACTGCGAAGACCTCGTCGCCCGTCATGCCAGCGGGCAGCAATGCCATCGGCAAACCGGTCTGGTTGTAGGGCAGGTTGGTCCTCAGGGTCTGGATATAGGTCTTGATGTTCTTCTGGAACAGACCGAGGCCAACGAAGGCATTCTTCGCGTGATACCACTCAACGCTGGTGTCAAAGGTGTCAGCACGGAATGGCTTCAGCATGGGGTTGCCGCCGGAATAGGTCAGCGTGCCAGAAGTGCTGAGCGTGCCGCCCGGGCTCAGATTGGAAAGCTGCGGACGTGCCATGACCTTGGCCGCAGCCGCCCGCACGACCACATTGCGCGACAGATCCGCAGAGAGGTTCATCGATGGCAGCCAGTCGGTGTAGGTGTTCTCGGCCGTCACCTGCTTGGCCGGTGTGGCTGCCAGATAACCGTCTGCCACCATCTTGGTCTGGACGTAGCGCGTACCAAAGTTGCCGCGCAACGGGATCCCGCCCAGACGAGTGTTGAAATCGGCCATCAAGAAGCCGCCGGTATCGGTCTCGGTCACCGAGCGGTTGTTGCCGCGTGCATTGCCATTCTCGATCGACGACATCGTGTAATCGCCGGGACCACCGGCCGTACCGGTCTTCAGGCAGTTGCAGTAGATGTCGTAGGCCGAAGCAATCGCGTTCAGGTTGGGGATCACCCAGGCTGTCGGCGTTCCGGCAGGCAGGCTCTGACCCTTGCCGAAGCCTGTCAGCGTGGTCAGAAGGCTGGCAGGAGAGGTTCCTACCGGCACGGTGTTCATTGTCTCGACCGTACGGCGCGACTCAAAGCTGACAAACGAGATTTTCTTGTAGTCGCCACCGAACTTCACCATCAGCTTGTCGGGAATTGCATCCCAGGCCAGGTCCACATGGGCCAGATCACTGGTGTTGGTGACGCCATTCGGGCGCAGACGGACTTCACTGGGCGTGAAGTTGCTGATGCTGGACGAACCCACCGGCACGCCGATGATCTGCAGACCGGTGCTGAGGTCGCTCGGGTTCACGGTGCCGTAGTTAATCGCCGGTGCGCGACTATTGCCGCGGAAATCGATTTCATAACCATTGACATTGGCCGCGTCCAGCGTGGTCGTCGTCTGGATCGGATTGTCGAACTTGGATGTCGCCCGGCCGATCTTGGCGGTCAGCTTGACGGTGTTGCCGATGTCCTGTTCCAGCGTCAGCGTCGGTTGGGTAAAGGTGGTGGTGAGCCGGTCGAAACGCGACTCCGATCGGATGTCAACGCCGTTGTACTTGCCGTACAAAAGGCTGCCATTGGCATCGTAAATGTTGCTGACCACGGTGGTCTGTGGTTTGCCGCCTTGCGACAGACTGCGGCTGAACGAAATCGCTTCCAGGAAATCTTCCTGGCGAGTGGCGTCGAGCTTGGAGTACAGCATGTCCAGCGTTACCAGGCTGCCCTGGGCCGGCTTGATCTGGAACGAACCCGTCAGGCCCAGGCGCTCTTGTTCATGTGTCAGGCGGCCGTAACGCGGAAGGCGCGGATGAAAATTTGCGGCATTGCTGGCATCGTTGTAAGCCGCAATGCTTTCGGTTGTGTTCGCAGCACGGAGCACGCCCTGAGCGGCGGGACCGCAGGTGGTGGCAGTGGAGCCGGATGGCAGCGTCGTGCCGGTGGCGATCGTCGCGCCTTGCGGCGGGCACCAGCCACCCGATGACGGGCCGTTGTCCCAACGCACGGTGCTGAAACCTTCTTCAAGCAACTGACGCTTGGAATATGCACCGGAGAGCAGAACACCGATCTTGTTGTCGGCAAAAGTATTCGACAACAGGAAGTTGCCTTTTGGTGTTGCCTTGCCGGACAGGTCGTTGTATTGCCCCTTCAGTCCGACTACGGCGGTCAGGCCCTTCTTCAGATCGAACGGGCGGCTAGTCTGCAACTCGACTGTTGCACCCAGCGAGCCCTCGTCGACATCGGCCGAGCTGCTCTTGCGCACGGTCAGCGAATTGAACAGGTCAGCAGAAAAAACGTTGAAGTCAAAGCCCCGTGAACGGTTGGCGCCGCCCGAACTGTCGGTACCGCCGGTAGTTGCCAGCCCTTCGACGCCATTGATGCGCACGCGGGTGAAGTCCTGGCCGAGGCCTCGCACCGTGATGCTGCGGCCTTCGCCGGCATCGCGGTCGATCACCACGCCGGGTACCCGTTGCAGCGCTTCGGCCAGATTGGTGTCGGGGAACTTGCCGATGTCTTCTGACTTGATTACGTCGACGATGCCGCCGTCTTCACGTTTCTTGTTCAGCGCCGTTTCGAGCGAAGCGCGGTAGCCGCTGATGACAACGGTCTCGACCACCGCCGGCTTGGCCGACTCGGTTTGCGCTTGCACGCCGCTGGCCAGGGTCAGGATGGCCAAGGAAATGGCTGAAGGCAGAAGTCGGGGCGAACGGATTGTGTAATGTGGGTTCATGAGGAAGTCTCCAGATGGTTTCTCAAAGCGGCTTGCCGGGGCAGGCCATCCGCCGGATTGCCTGTCGATGCAGGCATGCCATGGCGGGGTTTCAACGATTCAAGCGCACGGAGGGCGCTGCGGTAAATTCGCTGCCGGACGCTGCAGTGCGGCCGGCGCAAGATTGCTGCTCCGCCTAGAGGTAATCCTCGCGGCGGGGTGAAAATTGGTCCAGCAGCACGCTGCCATCCTCGAGGGCGACGACGCCATGGGTCTGTAGTCGCGCCGCGATGAAGGCGTCGCCCACACGCAGCACCCGCCGAACGCCGGCAACTTCGGCGTCAAACGAGCCCGCCAGCACATAAGCGATCTGGTCATGCCCATCATGGGCATGCGGGGTACCGATGGCGCCCTTGTCGAAATGCACCAGCACCGACATAAGTTCGGTCGTATGCCCGACGATTTTTCGGCGGATGCCGTCGCCCAGTTCGGTCCAGGCGACCTTGTCATTTTCGAAATATGGGTTCATGTAATGGTCCGCAATGCGTGTTGCAGCCGAACTATACATTGGTGAACAAAAAAATGGAACAATGGTTCACTAGAGAAAAACCATTAGTCCGGAAAAACTTTGCCTGAGCTATGATTGCCGCTGCCCCATCTAGAGAGCACCCCGCTGATGCGCAAGAACCAGCCATCCAGCATGCTTCAGCCCACAGGAAATTCCATGCAAATTCGTCAACCCATCCACAGTGAACATGCCCGTACGCTCGACACCGAAGGCCTGCGCCGGCATTTTCTGGTCGAGGATCTGTTCCAGCCTGACACCGCCACATTGACCTACAGCCAGATCGACCGCATCATCGTAGGCGGCATCATGCCGGTCGGCGAGACGGTCAGCTTCGCGCCTGAACTCGGCCGCCACACCGGCACTGATTTCTTTATGCAGCGCAGGGAACTGGGCCTGATCAACATCGGCGGCGCAGCCCGCGTGACGGTCGACGAGCAGGTCTTCGAGGTCGGCCCGCGCGAGGCGCTCTACGTTGGTCAAGGCGCCCGTTCGCTGGCCTTTGAAAGCGTTGATGCGGAAAAGCCGGCCAAGCTCTACTTCAACTGCGCGCCTGCCCACACGGCTTACCCGCACCGCAAGGTCACGCTGGCCGAGGCATCGCCGGAAACTCTGGGTTCGGCAGAAACCAGCAACCGCCGCACGATCTACAAATTCCTGGTGCCCGATGTACTGCCCACCTGCCAGTTGCTGATGGGCATGACCCAACTCGAGAACGGCAGCCTCTGGAACACCATGCCTTGCCACACCCATGACCGGCGCATGGAGGTGTATTTCTACTTCGACATGAACGACAACGGCGTGGTTTTTCACATGATGGGTGAGCCCACCCAGACACGCCACCTGGTCGTACGCAATGAACAGGCGGTGATCAACCCGAGTTGGTCCATCCATACCGGCGTAGGCAGCCAAGCCTACACCTTCATCTGGGGCATGGTGGGTGAAAACCAGGTCTTCAAGGACATGGACCATATCCCGATGAGCGCCCTGCGCTGAAACCACTGACAACCGGATCCTCTCTCGTGAGTCTCAATAATTTCCAACTCGCCGGCCGCGTGGCCATCGTGACGGGCTGCAATACCGGCCTGGGTCAAGGCATGGCCCGGGCGCTGGCCGAAGCCGGTGCCGACATCGTCGGAGTCAACACCAGTGACCCGGCGGACACCCGCTCCCAGGTTGAGGCAATGGGCCGGCGCTTCCTTGACCTGCGCGCCGACCTGTCGAACATCAGTTGCATCGACGGCCTGATGGAGCAGGCCAGGAGCCTGACCGGACAGGTCGACATCCTGGTCAACAACGCCGGCATCATCCGCCGCGACGATGCCATCAAGTTCAGTGAAAAAGACTGGGATGACGTCATCGACCTGAACCTGAAGTCGGTATTCTTTTTCGCTCAGGCCGCTGCGCGCCAGTTCATGGCTCAAGGCACCGGCGGCAAGATCATCAACATCGCCTCGATGCTGTCTTTTCAGGGCGGTGTGAGGGTGCCGTCATACACCGCATCAAAGAGTGGCGTAATGGGCATCACCCGTTTGCTGGCCAACGAATGGGCCCAGCATGGCATCAATGTCAATGCGATCGCTCCTGGTTATATGTCGACCAACAACACCGCAGCGCTGCGCGAGGACGCAGGCCGCAGCGCGATGATCCTCGAGCGCATTCCGGCGGGTCGCTGGGGCACACCCGATGATCTGGCCGGCCCGGTGGTTTTCCTTGCGTCGCGCGCCTCCGACTATGTGCACGGCTACACCATTGCGGTGGACGGCGGCTGGCTGGCCCGCTGAAAAAGGATCACGATGTACGAGAACAAACGCCTTGGATTCCTTTTCGTCCTGCCCTTTGTGCTGGGCGTGCTGGGTTTCAAGTTGTTCCCCTTCGTGATGAGTTTTGCGCTCAGCTTCACTCAGTACGACATCATCGATCCGCCGATCTTTACAGGTCTGGAGAACTACCGCGAACTCTTCGGCGAGGACCTGCTGTTCCGCAAGTCGCTGGGCGTGACGCTGCTGTTCGCGGTATTGGCCGTACCGCTGCGGGTCGGGTTCGCCTTGTTCATCGCGCATGTGCTGAACTTCCAGCTACGCGGCATCAACTACTTCCGGGCAGCTTTTTACCTGCCGTCGATCCTTGGCGGTTCGATCGCGGTAGCCGTGCTTTGGCGCTTCATCTTCGCCAAATACGGGCTGGTCAACGGTATTCTGGCCAAGTTGAATATCGAGCCGATCGCCTGGCTGGCCGATGAAAATTTCTCGATGTGGACGATCGTGCTGCTGTTCACCTGGCAGTTCGGTTCGGCGATGGTGATCTTCCTGGCCGCGCTGCAAAACGTGCCGCAATCGCTCTATGAGGCGGCAGAGATCGACGGCGCCAGCCGCAACCAGCAGTTCTGGAAGATCACCGTGCCGCTGATCACGCCGGTGATTTTCTTCAACATGATCATGCAGATGGTGCAGGCCTTCCAGGAATTCAACGGACCCTATGCCATCACCGAAGGCGGCCCGCTGAATTCCACCTATGTGCTGGCGCTCTATATCTATGACCAGAGCTTCCGCTTCTTTAATCTGGGCTATGGCGCAGCATTGTCCTGGGTGCTGTTCGCGTTGGTGGCTGGGCTCAGCGCATTGTCGTTCTGGAGTTCGCGCTACTGGGTTTTCTATGCGGGTGAGAAGGACGACGGACGATGACTTCCTCCCAGGATCGCGCAGCCAAGCTGCTGCGCTACACCGCCTTGCTGGCCGTGGCAGTGGTGATGCTCTACCCGCTGCTCTGGCTGGTCGGAGCCACCTTCAAGAGCAACCAGCAGATCTTTTCCGAGATCGGATTCTGGCCGGACAAGTTCGAATTCGGCGCCTATGCCAAGGGCTGGAAGACCAGCACTGAATACACCTTCGCCACCTATTTCCTGAACTCGCTGCTGATCGTGGTGCCGCGCATCATCGTCACCGTGATCTCCTGCGTGCTGGTGGCCTATGCATTTGCGCGTTTCGAGTTCTTCGGCAAGAAGCTGCTGTTCGGCGTGATGGTCAGCACGATGATGCTGCCGCTGATCATCCTGCGGCTGCCGCAATACCTGATGTTCCGGGAACTCGGCTGGCTCGACACCTACCTGCCCCTGATCCTGCCATCGGCCTTCGCCACCGACACCTTCTTCGTGTTCATGCTGGTGCAGTTCCTTCGCGGCATTCCGCGTGACATGGAAGAGGCCGCGATGATCGACGGCTGCAATTCGCTGCAATTGCTCTGGCACATCATCATGCCGCTGCTCAAGCCGGCCATCATTTCGGTGGTGGTGTTCCAGTTCATCTGGACGATGAACGATTTCATGGGGCCATTGATCTACCTGGCCTCGGTTGAGAAATACCCGGTATCGCTGGCGTTGAAGATGAGCATCGGCGCGACCGAGGAAGTGGAATGGGCCAACGTGATCGCGATTTCAGTGGTTGCGCTGGTGCCCTCGGTGGCGGTTTTCTTCATGGCCCAGCGCCACTTCATCGAGGGTGCCGCAAGTTCCGGCATCAAGGGATGACGCGCCGCCCTCAGCAGCGTTTGACCGCAATATCTGATTCGAAAGCAAACCCATGGCACAACTGAGCCTGTCGAAGATCGAGAAGGTCTACCCCAATGGGTTCAAGGCCGTACATGGCGTCGACCTGGAAGTGCGCGATGGCGAGTTCATGGTCTTTGTCGGCCCTTCGGGCTGTGCCAAGAGCACCTTGCTGCGCATGATTGCCGGACTGGAGTCGATCAGCGGTGGCGAACTGCGCATCGGCGACCGGGTCGTCAACGATTTGCCTGCCAAGCAGCGCGGCATCGCGATGGTGTTCCAGAACTACGCGCTGTACCCACATATGACGGTTTACGGCAACCTTGCATTCGGGCTGAAGCTCGCGGGCATGGACAAGGCCGAGGTCGACCAGCGGGTGCGCCATGCCGCGCAGTTGCTGGAGATGGAACATCTGCTCGATCGGCATCCCAAGCAGCTCTCGGGTGGCCAGGCCCAGCGGGTCGCGGTAGGTCGTGCCATCGTCAAGCAGCCTGAAGTATTCCTGTTCGACGAGCCGCTTTCCAACCTCGACGCCAAACTGCGCGCCAATATGCGCATGCGCCTGACTGAGCTGCACCGCACCTTGCGGGACGGCGGCCAGCCCGCCACCGTGATTTACGTCACCCATGACCAGACCGAAGCGATGACCATGGGAGAGCGCATCTGCGTGCTCAAGGATGGCGTGATCCAGCAAGTCGACACGCCGACAGCGCTTTACAGCCGGCCAGCCAACGCCTTCGTTGCCAGCTTCATCGGCTCGCCCGAAATGAACATCCATGATGCCCGGTTGCAGGCCAACGGTGACGGTCTGGATATTGTGTTGGGCGATCTGGCGCTGCCGCTGCCCGCCGACAAGGCGCAGCGCTTGCGCGACGGCCACCAGGCGGTGCGCCTGGGTTTGCGGCCGGAACATATCAGTGCCGGCGCACGTACTCAGGCCGACAGCTTCGAAGTCCCCGGCCTGCTGCGTTCGCTCGAACATATGGGCAACGAAGTGTTCGTGCATGCCGAAATCGGCGGCCAGGCGGTAACCGCTAGGGTGCCCGCTGATGAATTGCATGGTCTGGACCGCAAGGCAAGAGGCGATTTTCATGCCTTCCACCTGCAACTGGGGCATTGCCATCTCTTCGACGCCGTCAGCGGCGTTAACTTGCTGTGCTGATCACGCGCCGCCGTCTGACCCTGGCCGGGGGATGGTCAGCGCTGGCCGCAAGCAGTGGCTTGCGGGCAGCGCCTGAGCCGACCGTATTGCGCTTTGCCTGGTGGGGCGGAGCAGGACGTCATGCCGCGACCCTGAAGGCTGTCGCGGCTTTCGAGCGCCATCACCCAGGGGTGAAAGTCAAATGCGAATACATGGGTTTCAGCGGCTACCTCGAGCGCTTGACCACCCAGATCGCAGGCCGCTCCGAGCCCGATGTGATGCAGATCAACTGGGCCTGGCTGGCAATGTTCTCCAAGCGCGGCAACGGTTTCACCGACCTGTCGGAGCACCGATCCTTGCTGTCCCTGGATCAATTCAGCGCCGGCGATCTGGCCACCGGCATGGTTGCCGGCAAGCTCAATGCAATGCCGGTTTCCTACACGGCCCGAGTGCTGCTGTGGAACCAGGCCGCCTTTGCCCGTGCCGGCCTGGCCCTGCCTGACAGCTGGGAGTCGTTGTTTGCCTCTGGCCCGGTGTTCAAGCGAGCGCTGGGCGATTCGGCCTATCCGCTGGACGGCGAGCTCTACGACATGATCTTGCTGGCCCAGGCTTATGTGCACCAGAAGTACGGCACGCCCTTCATCGACCCGAACGAACCACGGGTGGCGATGAGCGCTGATGCGGCGCGGGAATGGGTCGAGGTCTATCGCCGGCTGGTGGATTCACATGTGGCCACTCCGTTGCCGCTGCGCGCCAGCTTGGGCGGCGCCGACAAGCCCACCGAGCAGCAGCAAGACTGGGTGCAGGGTCGCTGGGCCGGCAATTACACCTGGGACTCGGCCATCATGCTGCGCCAGGCGACGCTGGACGCGCAGCAGAAGCTGGCCATCGGCGCCTTCCCAACCCTGCCGAATGCCCGCAACAGCGGCATGTTCGGTCGACCTTCACTGATGCTGGCGATCGGCCGCAACAGCCGGAAACCCGAGCTGGCAGCCAGTCTGGTCGGCTACCTTCTTGCCGACCCTGAAGCCGCCATGCTGCTGGGTCGTACCCGCGGCGTACCCGCCGCACGCGAACCACTGCGAGCGTTGATGGCCGGCGGGGCGCTGCCGGCGCTGGAAATGCAGGCCCACCAGTTGATCAAGACCCAGCGCGATGCCGGCCGGATCGACCTGCCCGCGCCGCTGTTCGAGCATGCCCGTGTGCACAAGCTGATGCGCGAGATCTTCGAGACCGTGGCCTATAACAAGACCACACCCGCAGCCGCAGCGCAACGCCTGATCGTCGAGGGCAATGCCCTGCTGCGCCGGATCAAATAACGCCCTGTCCCCTATCTACTCCCTGCGTGACCCCATGAGCAAAGCCACCGTTCGCCCGATGCCCTTCGAGACTCGGCAGGACCCCGACACCGGGGCCCGCATCACCCGCCTGACACCGCGTGATGTGACCTGCCACCGCAATTACTTCTATCAAAAATGCTTCACCAACGATGGCAGCAAGTTGATCTTCGGCGCCGAGTTCGGCCCGCAGCCCTCGCCAAACTGGAACTACCATCTGCTGGATCTGCAAACGCAGACCGCTACGCAGTTGAGCGAGGGGGCTGGCGAGAACACCTTCGGCGGTTTTCTCAGCCCTGACGACCGCCATCTGTACTTCGTGCGCGCCGAACGCCAGTTGATCCGGCTGGAACTGGCCACGTTGAAGGAAGAAGTGGCTTACACCGTACCCGAAGGCTGGGTTGGCTATGGCACCTGGGTCGCCAACAGCAAGTGCACGAAGATGGTCGGCATCGAGATCGCAGCCAGCGACTGGTTCCCGCTGTCGGATTGGAAGAAATTCGATGAGATGTTCCACAAGAAGCCGCGCTGCCGCCTGTTCAGCATCGACCTGGCGACCGGTCGGCGCAGCGTCATCCTGGAACAGCAAGGCTGGCTTGGTCATCCGCAATACCGTCCGTTTGATGACAACACCGTGGCTTATTGCCATGAAGGCCCGCATGACCTGATCGATGCACGCATGTGGTTCATCAACGAAGATGGCACGAACCGCCGCTGCGCCAAGGAGCATCTGAACGGCGAAAGCTGCACGCATGAGTTCTGGGTACCGGATGGCTCGGCCATGATCTACGTCAGCTACCAGAAGGGTGACCCCGAGCGCTGGATCCGCTCGCTGGATCCGGTGACGCTGGCCGACAAACCGCTGATGAAAATGCCGCAATGCTCGCACCTGATGAGCAACCAGGATGGAACGCTGATCGTCGGAGATGGCTGCGGCCAAGCGGCCGAAGCGGCCAGCGGTTCGGCCAACGAGATGCTCAAGGGCGACCCCTTCCTGCACTTGTTTGATCTGAAGTCCGGCACCACCAGACCGATCGCCCACCATGACAGCAGCTGGGGCGTCTACAAGGCGAGCCGCCAGGTGACCCACCCCCATCCCTCGTTCACACCGGACGAAAAGCAGGTGCTCTTCAGCGCCGACGGCGAGGGTGAACCAGCGCTATTCTTGGCCGACGTCACGCATTGATGTTGCGCCTGGCAATTGCACTGCTGCTGGCCGCCTCGGCATTGGGCGCCTGCGTGCAAACGCCCCATGCAACTCCGCAGGCTCAGGCAGCCGAGACCGCTGCCGCGATTGCCCTGATCGGCAAGGTGCAGGCTGACGCCAAGAGCGACATCCCGCCAGACCAACTGCGCCCCCCCTCGGGAGAGCGCCCGCTGCTGAATGCCGCCGTCGCTGCCCGCATGGAAGTGGCCGACTACTTGGCGCAGGGGCACGGCCCTTGGAGCCCTGAGGACTTGGCCGACAAGAGCTGGCGGGCAAACTACACCGTGGCGGTCGATGGCAGCGGCACACACAAATCCGTGCAGGCCGCCATCGATGCGGTGCCGCAGCGCAGCGCCAACCCGGCCCGCGTGGTCGTCCAGCTCAAACCAGGCATCTATCGCGAACGCGTCTGCATACCAGTCGGCAAGGCACCGATCACGCTGCTGGGTGATGCAGGCGATGCGAGCGCCACCGTCATCGTCGGCAGCGCCTATGGTGGGCAGGCCAAGCGGCCTGGTATCGATATATCGCATGGTTGCCAGCCCGACCTGGCATTGCCGATCTACGGCACGCTGGGCAGCGCCACCTTGATCGTCGCCGCCGAGGACTTCCAGGCCGCGCACCTGACCGTGGCCAATGATGTGCTTGAAGCCGTTCGTGGCGGCGAAGGCTATCCGGCTGGCGCTAGCGAAAGCGGCGGCGCACAGGGTGTGGCGTTGACCACGCAGGCCGACCGCGTGCAACTGGAAAACATCCGCCTGATCGGGCATCAGGACACCTTCCATGCCCGCCGGCCCACGCCTGTCGAGCCGGCGCGCGTCTATGTGCATGGCAGCCTGATTGCTGGTGACGTGGACTTCATCTTCGGCAATGCCACGCTGGTCATCGCCGACAGCACCATCCTCAACCGTGGCGGCCGGCGCCGGCCGCCCAATGGTGGCCATGTACTGGCGCCCAGCACACCGGCCGGCGTGGCCCTGGGTTTCCTTGTCACAGGCAGCCGTTTTCTGGCTGAGACCGGAACCCCGCTGGCCAATGTCAGCCTGGGCCGTGCCTGGGATGAGGGCGTGGCGCGCGGTGCCTGGCAGGCCGGCAAATCACCCAACGGGCAGGCGCTGATTCGCAACAGTCTGCTGGGCCCGCATCTGGCACTGCAGACACCTTGGGCCGCATCGACCTCGCGCAGGCCCTTCACGGCCCATGGCCCGCAGGCCAACCGCATGGCCGAGTTCAACAATATCGTGCTGGGCGAAATCGCGCTGGCACGAGAAGTGTTGTCGCCGCTGGACGGCTGGGCAGCTGCCGCTGGCGGCACCACAGGCGGCGCGACGGCCTTGGCCGGCGATGTCCACACCGTGCGCAACCGTGCCGAGCTGGTGGCTGCGCTGCGACCCCATGGCAAGGTGCAGGGCTCGCGCCAGCGCCCGCGCATCGTTCAGGTGCAGGGCACCATCGACCTCAGCGTCGATGAAGACAACCGGCCGCTGGGTTTCGAGCAGTACCGCGATCCGGGTTTCAATTGGCCCGAATTCGAACTCAGCTACAACCCATTAACGTGGGGCAAGCGGCCGCCCGACGGGGCCCTGGAAAAGGCCCGTGCCAGTTCAGCAAATAGGCAGGCGCGATCGGTTGTCGTGCGGGTGCCTTCAAACACCAGCATCATTGGCCTGGGTAACGACGCCCACCTGACGCATGGCAACCTGATGCTCGAGCGCGTAGACAACGTGATCATCCGGAATTTGCGTTTTTCAGACTCTTACGACCATTTCCCGGCCTGGGACCCCAAGGACAATGCCAACGGCGAGTGGAACAGTGAATACGACGCCATCACGCTGAACGGCGCCACGCATGTCTGGGTGGATCACTGCAGTTTCGACGACGGTGACCGGCCCGATGGTGGCGAACGCATCGCCTTTGGGCGCCGTATGCAGCACCACGACGGCCTGCTGGACATCATCCGCCAAGCCAACCACATCACGGTCAGTTGGAACGTTTTTCGCAACCACGACAAGACCACGCTGGTGGGCAATGGCGACGGCCGCAAGGAAGACGAAGGCCGGCTCAAGGTCACCTTCCATCACAACTGGTACGAGGGCAGCAAGGAGCGCACACCGCGGGTGCGTTACGGCCAGGTCCATGTCTACAACAACCTCTTCGAAGGCCGCAAAGACGGCGACTATGCCTACGGCTATTCACTCGGCGTTGGCGTGAACTCGCGCATCTACAGCGAACGCAATGCCTTCGAAATGCCGCCGAGCATCGGCGCGCAGCGACTGGTCCGTTGGTGGCGCGGCAGCAGCTTCTTCGACCAGGATTCGCTGCTGAACGGCCAAGCGGTGGACCTGCTGGCCGGCTTGCGGGCGGCGAATCCAGCGGCGCAATTGAGCCCCGAGGTCGGCTGGCAACCCACGCTGGTCGGCCCCTTGGACTCAGCCAGCGAACTGCCGACAAGGATCCGGGCGAACGCCGGAGCCGGTCAACTTTGGCGTAAAGCCGATTGACGTATCGGCGCTGCGGGCGGACAATGAATTATGAAACGGCATATCAAAGAAAATAAAACAAATGGATGACGACAGTTCCGACACCAAGCCCGAGTCAGTAGGTGCTGTACTGAAAGTGTTCGCAATCTTGCAGGCGCTCTCCGAGCACAGCGAGATCGGCATATCGGACTTGGCAGTGCAGCTCTACATGCCCAAGGCGACGGTTTACCGCTTTCTGCAGACCATGAAGACGCTGGGCTATGTGCGCCAGGAACCCGGTAGCGAACGCTATGGTCTGGCGGTGAAGACCTTCGAGCTGGGCGCGAGGGCCTTGCAATATCCCGACCTGATCGAGTTGGCCAAACCGCATATGGAAATGCTGTCCGAGAAGACTGGCGAAACGGTCCACCTCGGCACCCTGATCGACAGCGAAATCATCTATGTGCACAAGGTCGATTCGCGCCACATGCTGGGCATGTATTCGCGGGTGGGCCGGCGCGCGCCGCTGCATTGCACGGCCATCGGCAAAGTGCTGATGGCCTGGGAAGATCCTGTTCATCGCAAACAGATTCTGGACGGCGCCGAATTCAAATCCTTCCGCGAGAAAACCATCGTCGACCGTACAGCATTCCAAGAAGAGCTCGACCGGGTCAAGGCGCAGGGTTTTGGCGAGGACAGGGAAGAGTTTGACGACCATATCCGCTGCCTCGGCATCCCGATCTTTGACCGGATGAATCACCCGGTCGCCGGCCTGAGTGTGTCGTTCCCGACCTTCCGCTTTGACGAGGCCAACGCGCCGCAGGTCGTGGCCATGCTCACCGAAGCCAGCCGCGACATATCGGCGCGCCTGGGCTGCACCAAGTTCCCGCTGGCCGCCCCGGCCAAGAAAGCGCGCCGCTGAACTGAGGGCATTCCGGCCAGGTGCAGCCGGCGCAAGTCTCTATGATCGACCGCCATGTCCATCATCGAACTTATTGCTGCTGCCCTCTTCGCCCTTGCGCTGATCCACAGCTTCTCGACCGGCTACTTCCAGCGGCTCGAGCAACGGCACCCCAAGCATGCGGGGCTGTTCCATCTGCTTGGTGAAGTCGAGCTGGTTTTCGGCTTCTGGTCGGTGCTGCTGATCGCCGCGATGGCTTGGCTGGAAGGGCCGGCCAAGGCGATCGGCTATGCCGAATCGCGCCAATATACCGAGCCGCTGTTCGTCTTCGTCATCATGGTGATCGCCGCCTCGCGTCCGGTGGTGAGCAATATCGAGGCCTTGATCGCTTCGATCGCCAGCCGCTTGCCGCTGCGTGCTGCGCCGGCGCAGGTTTGGCTCTGCCTGGCGCTGCTGCCGCTGATCGGATCCCTGATCACCGAGCCCGCCGCGATGACGCTGGCCGCGCTGATGCTCGGGCCGCTGGTGTTTCGCCCCGGCATCCCCGAGCGGCTGAAATACGGCGCGCTCGGCGTGCTGTTCGTCAACATCTCGATCGGTGGCACCTTGACCGCGTTTGCAGCGCCGCCGGTGCTGATGGTGGCGGCCAACTGGAACTGGGACAACGCCTTCATGGCCAGCCAATTCGGCTGGAAGGCCATGATCGCCGTGCTGATCAACGCCACCGCCATCACCTTCATGCTGCGCCAGCATCTGCATGACGCCGATGCAGCGCTTGCAGCGCCTGCCGCGCAAGCATTGCCGGTGCCGCGCCTGCTCAGCCTGATCCATTTCGCCTTGCTGGCCGGGGTGATCCTGTTCGCCCACCGCCCCGTCATCTTCATCGGGCTGTTCCTGCTGTTCCTGGGCATTGCGCAGGCCTATGCGAGCCACCAGAACAAGCTGATGCTGAAAGAAGCCCTGCTGGTCGGGCTTTTTCTCGGTGGTCTGCTGCTGCTTGGCGGCATGCAGCAATGGTGGCTGCAGCCGATCGTGGCCGGGCTGGAACCGGCTGCGCTGTTCTTCGGCGCGCTGGGCCTGACGGCATTCACCGACAACGCCGCGCTGACTTATCTGGGCTCGCTGATCGAAGGCATCAGCGACCCGGCCAAATACATGCTGGTTGCCGGTGCCGTCGCAGGCGGCGGCATGACCGTCATCGCCAACGCCCCCAACCCCGCAGGCGTGGCCCTGCTCAAGCAAGGCTTCCAAGACGCCTCCATCAGCGCCGCCGGCCTTGCAGTCGGCGCGGCGCTGCCAACGGTGGTGGCGGCGGCGGTGTTCTGGTTGTAGTGGCTTCGCGGGCTGCGGCCACTTCTGACACGACTTGCGCCTGAAGACGCTGGGCCTTGTTTCTCAGCAGATCGAGCTGGAGTTGGTCCTGCTGTCGGCAAAGCGCTAAGCCATAAAGATTAAGTTAGCTACTCTAAAATTCAAACTTATATTTGGAACCAAAGTTGTCAAGTATGTCATCCACATCGGCCTCCAAGGTTTTACTGTCCCGACACTTTACAGACATCCATGTGTATTTCATTAGATGCCAAAGCTTCTCAATTCTGTTAAGTTCAGGGCAATAGGGTGGCAGGAAATAAAGCGTGACGCCTTGTTTTTCCAGAAAATCCATGATGTATCTTGTAGCCTTCGCTTTGTGAATTGAGGCATTGTCGAGTATGGCAGTTATTTTCTTTCCAACGTGTTCTTTTAGCAATCCAATGAATCCGACGAATAGATCTGCTGTTGTTGGTTGCCAAATCTTTGCGCTGAATAGGCCCCCAGTGGAAAGCATAGCAGCCAACACATTGAGTAGTTTTCCGCGCTTGGCCTCTATTCAATGACGACCGCCTTTAGGCGTCCAGGCGCTGCGATTCGGATGTACTTGAGAGAAGCCGACCTCGTCAAGGTAGGCCAATACGATCTCCCCCGCTGCTGCTTGAGTCCGCAGCCCTTCTATCTCTAGTTGGGCTCTCCTGAAGTCGTCTTCGTCTCGTTTTTATTGAGTGATGCTCTTGTACGTTTCCACACAAATTGACCGCTCTTCAAAGCCTTGGTTAGGGTACTCAAATGCACCAAGGCACCGCCTGCGGCGATGTGTTTGGCCAGCAGCGATTTTGCCGTCAGTGGCTCCTTTTCTGCGGCCGTCAAGAGACTTTCAATTTGTTCTGGTGTTATCTTCTTCGGAGCACCAGTGCGGGGTAAATCAACCAAAGAATCAAAACTACGTTTCAACCAATCCATTCGCGTCAGCCCTACGGTTCTAATGTCTATACCTATAATATCAGCGATTGCAATCATGGGTAGTCCATCATCAAAAAGAATCAATGTCTTAGCCCGCTCTCGTTCACGCCAATCTTTTCATCGACGAACAATATTTTCCAGACGAACACGCTCTTCAGGTAGTAATTTTAGTGTTGCTTTCTTTCCCATGTAAACTCCATTAGCAGTGGAGCGTATATTATAATTTTTAATTAATAAAAATCAACTATTTTACGTATTTATTTTAATAAAAGCGGCTTAACTCACCTTCCAGAACTTCAATTCCCAGCACGCGGCGCAGCGCAATGCGTATCGGATCAAGACATGGTGGCCGGTCTCCCAGGACGAATGCAAGAAAGTTCGTATGAAAAAGTTCCTTTGCGCCACCGCCAATGACATTGTGAATGATGGCGATGCCTCTAAGTTGGCGATTTCATCTGCACACACACGGTACAAATTTGCTTCAGCAGTGAGGGGATTCTTCATAAATAGAATTCAATCAATCAAAATAGTACAAACGAAATTTCGTGCCGCCAAGGCGCGGCGACCAAGGACTACATCACCGTCGCTTCAAGGCGGAATTGACTCGCGGTGGCCCGGACTTCTTTCATTCGACCATGGCCGGGCAACACCTTGGATTCAACCGTGACCATGCCGATGTCGACCAGCTGATCGACATCGCGTTTGACGGCGCTACGGTCACGATGGAGCCGCTGGGCGATCGCTGTGATCGACCCCGGTGATTGCCTGACGCTGCGCAGGACATCGAGCCTGCCCCCGGTGAGCAATTTGAGCAGGTCCATGGGATCTTCAAAGCTGAGGATTCGTTCGGCTGGCAACGGGCTTGCCCCATCTGCCAAGCGCGCAATCTCTATGCCGCGCCGGAAGAAATCCTGCTCGTCGCCGGTTTTAAGTAGAACTTTCTTCATGATGAACCTCGCAATACAAGCCAGTCAGCCTGGAACTGTTCTTCAGTGGCCTGAAAGCTGATGAACTCCACCGGGCTGACCACTCCAAAATAATGTCGGTGGTGGTAGCCATGCTGGTTGTCATAGCCAAGCACTCGGCCGTTGTCTCCCCGATGCAAATCATGGTTGATGTAGGCCAAGTTGTATCGGGTGACCCGACCCTTGGCGTCAACCCACACCTCGCGCCTCAGTTGGCCGTTGCCTCGCTTGCGCGCAATGCTATGGGATTCATCGATGATTTTTGCATCAGGCATGATTTATAATATCATGCCTGAAAATGCGCGTCTTGACAGGCAACCGCTGGCAAGCCGGCCACGCGCGTCAAGCACCCCCCAATCGATCTCAGCGCCGTCTCGTCCAGCATCAGTCAAGCTGCACAATCAACTCCTGCAAACCTGCCAGCCGCTGAATGAAGGTCAACATGAGCATAGAACTGCATGATTTGAGCGCCGTCGAATTGCTCGCGGCTTATCGCGGCAAGGACTTGTCGCCGGTCGAGGTGGTGCAGTCGGTGCTGGCTCATATCGAACGCTGGGAGCCGCATCTGCAGGCGCTCTATGCCTTTGATCCGGAGTCGGCGCTGGCGCAGGCCCGCTTGTCGGAAGCGCGCTGGCAACGCGGCGAGGCGCTGGCGCTGGATGGCGTACCGGCGACCTTGAAGGAAAACATCGCCACCCGCGGCACGCCGATGCCGCTGGGCACGGCGGCGAGTCTGCTGACTCCGGCGCCCGAAGACGCGCCGCCGGCGGCCAGGATGCGCGAGGCCGGGGCGCTGCTGCTGGCCAAGACGACGATGCCCGATTACGGCATGCTCAGCTCGGGCTTGTCGAGCTTCCACCCGCTGACCCGCAATCCCTGGGACCTGAGCAAGAATCCGGGCGGTTCAAGCGCAGGTGCGGGGGCGGCCGTGGCGGCCGGCTACGGGCCTTTGCATGTGGGCACCGACATCGGCGGCTCGCTGCGGTTGCCGGCGGCCTGGTGCGGCATTTTTACCTTGAAGCCAAGCCTGGGCCGGATCCCGATCAAGCCGGCTTTTGCCGGCCGGGTGGCCGGGCCGATGACGCGCACGGTAGCCGATGCGGCGCTGATGATGGCAACGCTAAGCCGCCCCGATTGGCGCGATGCGACCAGCTTGCCGGTGCAGGACATCGACTGGATGCAGCTGGACAGCGACCCCGCTGGGCTGAGGATCGGCTTGATGCTCGATGCCGGCTGGGGCATGGCGGTCGAGCCTGAAACTGCCGCTGCGGTGCAGGCTGCCGCCAGGCTGTTCGAGCAGGCTGGTGCCCGGGTCGAGCCGCTGGCGGGCTGCAGCACCAGGGCGATGATCGACGGCCTGGACCGCTTCTGGCGCATGCGCTCATGGCTCGATTACGCTGCGCTGCCGCCCGAACGCCAGGCCAAGCTGCTGCCCTATATCCGCGACTGGATCAGCAGCGCGGCACAACTGGGTAGCGCCGAGCTGTTCAATGGCTATAGCCAGATGGCAGCGCTGCGCGAGTCTGCGGTTACTGCCTGCCAGCCTTTTGACTATGTGCTGTCGCCGGTCAGCCCGGTGCCGGCTTATGCGGCTGAATGGGCCAGCCCCTTGAACGACCCGCAGCGGCCGTTCGAACATATCGCCTTCACCCTGCCCTACAACATGAGCGAGCAGCCTGCCGCCAGCATCAATTGCGGCCAGACCAAAGCCGGGCTGCCGATTGGTTTGCAGATCATCGGCAAGCGTTTCGATGACCTCGGGGTGCTGCGGCTGGCGCGAGCCTTCGAACAATTGCGCGGGCCTCAGCCGGCTTGGCCACAACCACCGGGCATTTGACGCCTTACGGCTTGCGCAATTCCCTTGGTACTGAGCCTGTGGCTTGAAGGACTCGCCGCGCCCGAGTTGGTCCTTCGACAGGCTCAGGGCGGACGGGGGACTTTAACTTGCGCAAGACCTGATTCCCTTGGCGCTGAGCCTGTGGCGTAAAGGTCTCGACGCGCCTGCGTTGGCCCTTCGACAGGCTCAGGACGAACGGGGGGCTTTTGGAAGATATTGCGTCGATCTTTATTTCAGATCGCCGGCCAGCGAGGCCAGGGTTTCGGGCTTGATCTCGACATGGGCCGGGTAATGGGTATGGTCGCAGCCGATCTTGACGCCGGCGCCGGCCTTGACCGCGGCGCACATCGGCGGCGTCAGTTCGAAGCGGACGAAGTGCACGGCTGAGGTCTTCTCGTCGTTCTCGCGGTCCATGTCTTCGTCGGCGATCGCGTAAACCCGGGCCATGCCTTCGACTTCGATGAACAAGCGGTCTTCGACTCCGATCAGGCGTGCGAGCTCGCGCTTGCGTTCGTTGACATCGGGGTATTCGATCAGCATCGTCGCTTTCCAGTTGCTGCCTTCCGGCAACAAGGGCGCATAGGCTTCGATTTCCTGCTGGATGCCTTCTTCCTCGAAGATTTTCTCGATCCGCAGCATTTCCTGGATCTGGTAGCGGATCGTCATCTCGCTTTCAAACTGCAGGTTCAGATGCTCGCCCAACTGCACCGAACGCAGCTTGCGGTGCGCCATCACATCGGCCTTGTGCGCCTTGCGGTATTTGCTGTAAGCCTCGAGGCTCATCAGGCTGTCAATGCTGATCGTTCCGGTCATTTGCATCATTTTTCCAATTTCGTTGCGGCTATTTGATCCCGTAGGCTTCGCGGATCAGGGTCAGCGGATGCTTTTGCGGCACTTCACCATGCTGGTTGACTTCGAAGCCCTGGGCGATATGGTGGCCGCCGAGCGGGCAGTCGGAGCTGATCACATCGGGCAGGCCGCCGTCCTTGTGATTGGCCATCGCCTTGAACAGCGGTTTGCCGATCTTCAGCGCCTGCTGGTGGGTCGCTTTCTTGACGCCGAAGGTGCCGGCATGGCCCGAGCAGCGCTCATGCGTTTGCACGCTGGTGCCGGGCACCATCTTGAGCATTTCCTCGGTCTTCTTGCCGATGTTCTGCACCCGGCCATGGCAAGGGATCTGATAGCTGATCTTGCCCAGGGCGACCGGGAATTCAGTCTTCAGCAGGCCGTCGCGCTTGCGCGCCATGAAGTATTCGAACGGGTCCCACATCGCATCGCGCACCAGTTCGACATCAACCTCGCCCGGGTACATCAGCGGAATCTCCTGCTTGAACATCAGGGTGCAGCTCGGCACCGCGCTGAGGATCGCAAAGCCGTCTTTCGCATATTTGGCCAGCACCGGAATATTGGCCTGCTTGCTGGCCTCGACCGACTCGAGATCTCCTAGCTCGAGCTTGGGCATGCCGCAGCATTTTTCCTTCTCGACCAGCACATAGGGCACCTGGTTGTGGTCGAGCAGTTTGAGCAGATCGAGACCGATGCCGGGTTCGTTGTAATTGACATAGCAAGTGGCATAGATCGCCACTTTGCCCGGTGTCTTGACGCCGTCGATCACCTTGTGCGGTGCGCTTTCGGGCGCGGCCGAGCGGAATTTTTTCGTCGCCAAAGCAGGCAGCCAGGCGTCTTTGTCGACGCCCAGCGCGTCTTCCATCAAGCCGCGCACGACGGCGGTCTTGTTCGCCGCATTGACGGCTTGCACGACGATCGGGATACCGGCGAACTGGCCATGCAAATCGGTCGAAGCCAGCAGCTTTTCGCCCAGGCCGACTTCGCCCTTCTTGAACTTGATCGCCTTGGCGCGCAACATTAGATGCGGGAAGTCGACATTCCACTCATGCGGCGGCACATAAGGGCATTTGGTCATGTAGCAGAGGTCGCACATGAAGCATTGATCGACGACTTTCCAGTAATCCTTCTTGTCGACGCCGTCGACCTCCATCGTCTTGCTCTCGTCGACCAGATCGAACAGGGTCGGGAACGAGCCGCAGAGACTGACGCAGCGGCGGCAGCCATGACAGATGTCGAATACCCGCTCCATTTCGTCGAGGGTCGAGGCCTCGTTGTAATAGTCGGGGCCTTTCCAGTCGATCGCGTGGCGCGTGGGCGCCTCCAGATTGCCTTCGCGTGCCATTGCTTCTCCGCTTCTTCAGGGTTCAGGCAAGGCGCCAATAGCAGCTTGCCTGAACCGGCCATAGGTCATGGCCGGATCGTCATGCGGCGAGTTGCCGCAAGCCGGGGTCGATCAGTCGACCAGTTCGTTCAAAGCCTTGGCGTAGCGGTTGGCATGGCTGCGCTCTGCCTTGGCCAGGGTTTCGAACCAGTCAGCGATCTCGTCATGACCTTCGTCACGTGCCGTCTTGGCCATGCCGGGGTACATGTCCGTGTACTCGTGGGTCTCGCCAGCCACTGCGGCCTTGAGGTTGTCACGGGTCGGGCCGATCGGCAAGCCGGTCGCCGGGTCGCCGCATTGCTCGAGCCACTCGAGGTGGCCGTGCGCATGACCGGTCTCACCTTCGGCGGTGGACCTGAACAGCGCTGCAACGTCGTTCTGGCCTTCAATGTCGGCCTTGTTCGCGAAGTACAGATAGCGGCGGTTGGCCTGTGATTCGCCTGCAAAGGCGGCTTTCAGGTTGTCTTCCGTCTTGGAGCCTTTGAGTGCTGCCATGGGTTTCTCCTACATGAGTTGGGAATGGAACGGATCTTCCTTGAACACAGCCGTGGCCAAAGACCCAACAGGGTAGCGCGCCGAACAGCATCCGTCTAATTGGCTCGGTCAATGTCGCCGATATAGCCAGCCTATCGGGCGGCCAGATCGGCTGGCGCTGACGGCACCCCCCGAAGGTGGGAAGGCCCAGGCTGCCACCCCCACCGGCCACCCCTCAGGGCGATGGTGAAGATGGCGCCCGAAGCCGACCATCAACGCATCGATTCAACCCATCCCATTGAAACCGGAGCCCGCCATGCAAGCCCAGATGAACAATGCCGCAAATGCAGCACAAATCCCACATGCAACACCCCAGTCAGGCAAGCCGGAGGGCGCCGGCTGCGGCTGGTTTGAATCGAGCTACGAGCTGAATCAGGGACTCGAACTCACTGAAGGACTCGACGCCGGCTTGTTCCAACTGTGGTCGCGCGCACAGGCAACTGGGGTGGCGCATTGAGCATCGCGGTAAATTGGCGCCGATCAAGCTGCCGGATTGGCCTGTTTGGTCGCAACGATGACCTGGAAGTTGCCGAAAAAGAGCTTGCGGCGCTCGCAGCTGATGCCGCTGATGGCTTGCAATTGCAACAGCGGGTCATGGGTGTTCCAGAGGGCCAGACCGAGTGGCTCGAAGACCTTGAAATAGGTCCAACTCAACGCCCGCAGCACCCAGGGATCGGGCCGATGGAACTCGGCCAGGAAGAGCTTGCCGCCGGGCTCCAGCACCCGGCAAGCCTCTTGCAGCACCACGCCCTTGAGCTCATGCGGCAGCTCATGCAGGAGGAAGAACAACACATTGGCGCGCACCGATTGATCAGGCAGGCCGACCCGGCTGGCATCCTGCAGCAGGAACTCGACCTGCTCAGGATAGGCCGTCAGCTTGGACTTGGCGTGCACCAACTCGTTGTTGATGATGTCGACCACCTGCACCTTGGCTGCGCCGGTTGCCAGCGCGGCGTCGACGACCAAGGGCATCACATTGCCAAACGCGCATGAGGTGATCAAGACATTTTTGTCCTGCAGGTCCATCTGCTTCATGCCGGCGGTGATCATTGCCACCAGGCGGTCGTACTGGAACAACAGGATCGCCGCGATGATCGGCTGGAAATCGACCAGCCTGATCAAGCGCATGTTGGAATAGATCGGATAGACATGGGCGTCGGGATCGCCCGCGCCAGCCATCACGCTGCGCAGCAGCAGCGCACCCCGCGTCACCGTGAAAAAGAACAAGGCAGTCCCGCCGAGCACGAGGATGACGAGAAAGGTGAGATTGAAAATCCAGGCAGGCACAAGATTCCTTTCGGGTTCATGACGATGCGCTGAACCTGCGCCTGAAGATTGCAAACAGGCCTTGATTGGCTCACAGGAGGAAACCCAGCACCTTGTCATTGGTCAATTCGGGGGAAACGCGCCGAGTCTTTGCCGAGCTTGCGGGCCGGTTCGCCCCGCCTTGCATTGCCCCTTGCCCTGCTCGCGCACCATGCTGTAATCACGCCTTGACTCCCTCATCGAACAACTTCCTGCAGCGCTGGTTGCCGGCCATCACCTCGGTCGGCCGCGCCGAGCGCCTGCGCGCCTGTGTTGGCGCCTTGCTCGGCATCCTGCTGACCAGCTGGCTCAGCGCCAAGCTCGGCGGACATCAGGCGGCATCGGTTTGGCTGATCGCGCCGATGGGCGCGTCTGCGGTCTTGCTGTTTGCCTTGCCGGCGAGCCCCTTGGCCCAGCCCTGGGCCTTCGTCGGCAGCAACCTCAGCGCAGCGCTGATCGGCATCAGCTGCGCCAAGTGGTTCGATTCGCCCGCCACCGCTGCCGCAACGGCGATTTGCCTGAGCATCGCCGCGATGTATGGGCTGCGCTGCCTGCATCCGCCCGGCGGCGCAGTGGCGGTCTTGACGGCGCTCGGCGGGCCTGAAATCGAAGCCGCCGGCTTTGGCTTCGTACTGGCGCCGGTGGCCCTGAATACGCTGCTGTTGCTGCTGCTGGCGATCGCATACAACAACCTGACCGGGCGCCGCTACCCGCATAACCAGCGCAACGAGATCAAACATGTGCACCAGACCACCGACCTGCCGCCAACATCCAGGCTTGGCTTCACGGCGGGTGACCTGCAGGCCGCGCTGAAGAGCTACAACCAGGTGCTCGATGTCAGTGTCGACGACCTCGACGCCTTGTTCCGCCAGACCGAAATGCAATCGTTCCGGCGCCGCTTCGGCAACAGTACCTGCGCCGACATCATGTCCAAGGACATCCTGGTCGTGGAATTCGCGACCGAGCTGGCCCAGGCCTGGCATTTGATGCTCAAACACAATATCCAGGCCTTGCCCGTCATCGACCGCAAGCGGCGGATCCTGGGCATCGTCACGCGGACTGATTTTCTGCGCCACGCCGATCTGCGCGATCACGCCAAACTCGGCACCCGGCTGAAGGATTTCCTGCGCCGCAACGACAAATCACATTCGGACCGGCATGAAGTCGTCGGGCAGATCATGAGCGCGCCAGTCCAGACCGCCAGCGCCAGCATGCCGATCGTCGAACTGGTGCCGATCATGTCGGACAAAGGTGTCCATCAGATGCCGATCGTCGATGCAGAACTGCGCCTCGTCGGCATGGTCACCCAGACCGATCTGGTGGCCGCTTTGTATGAAATCAGCCTGTCAAGCCTGACCGAGACCTCAGCCTGAAAACACCCCGGGTTGTTTGCCGATGGCCACCGCAACGATATAGGCAAAGGTGCATAAGGCCAGCAGCAGGGCGAGCGCTCGCAGCCGACTGGGAACTGCCGGCCGCAGCGCCACCATGCCCAGCCCGATGTAGACGACCAGGGCGGTAATTTTCGCCATCAGCCAAGGCGTTTCGGTTGGATCAAGCCTTGCCGTCCAGGCCAGCGTCATGGCCGAAGCCAACAGCACCGTGTCGACAAAATGCGGCACCGATCTTGCCGCCCGACCGCGCACCCAGGCGGCACCGGCGAGGGCCGCGATGCCGCGCGCCAGAAAGCCGCTGACAGACAGCGCAGCGGCGGTCTGGTGAATCAGCTTCACGCTTGAATAATCGATCATTTGAACCCCGGCCAACGGCGGCCCATTCTGCGCCAGTCAAGCGCGGCCTTGAGCAGCAGGGCGGCAAACAGCAACAGCGCAGCGGCATTCAAGCAAGCGCCGGCAAAGCGTAATTGCAGATGACCGATGCCGCCGAACAGCCGCAACAACAACGATGCCTGTAACAGCCAAAGCGGCAGATAAAACCTGTCGCTGAAGACGATACCGATACGCGCCAAGGCCGGCAGGATCACCGGCGCATGGCCGAACAACAGGCTGACGATAAAGCCCAGCCCCAGCGCGTGGACGGCCAGGTCGCGCCCCGGGCAACCCAGCGCCATGCCGAACCAGGCCATCCCGCCCAGTCCCAGCCAGGCATAGCCGCTGGCACAGCAAATCCGGAGATAGCGACTCAGGCCATGGGCGAGCGGCTTGCGGCTGAAGATGTCGAACCACCCGAGCCAAACGGCCAGCGAAGCCAAGGCGATGCCGAAGATCAGCGCCGCGTTGCGGGGGGCGAATGGCATCAATGCCGCGCCAAGCAGCAAGCTGGCAGCGATCACCGACAAGGGCCGACCTGCCAGCGGCTGATGGCGCAGCAGCGCTGTCATCTCCAGGCGCTCGCCGACGATCGTCAGCACCGGGAAGGCAAACCACCAGGGCAGTAGCAAGGCGCTATCGGCGCCGGCCGCGAACAGCAGATTGCCGATCAGCCAGGCCAGCGCGCCGGCCAGCAGCAGCGCCTTGCTGTAGCTCACTTGGCGCCACATGACCCAGGCATTCGCCACGGCATGCAGCAGGGAAGCCAGCAGCAAGCCGCAGGCGGCGGCCTTGCTGGCGCCAACGAGCAAAAGCATCCCGGCAAGCCCAGAGAACAAGGGTGCGGCATGGGCCCATGACTGTTTGACCCAGACAGCGCGCTTGACCGCAATCACCGTGCCGAGAAACCCCGACAACATCAGCGCCGCATGGGCCGCTTCGGCGTTGACCCCCAGGCTGCTGTCGCGCAGCGCGGCCCAGTTCAGACCCGCTCGCAGCAGACCGCCAACGACGGCGGCCAACAGCGCGCTGCCGATCAGCAATGCCAGAATCAGCCGAAAAACCGTTATTCGCAGCACCGCGCCGGGCGATGCCGCAGCCCGACCCAGAATCACGCGCCGCCGCAAGCCCCGCAGCATTGGCGTTGCGGCAGGGCCATTTTGGTGATGCGGACATGCCAGCGCAGCGGCCCCGTCTCAAGGTAATCCCAGCTGAATTGGCCCGCTAGCATGCCCTCGAATTGACGCAGCAAAGGCAGCGGTTCATGGTCTACCCACAGCGCCATGGCCTGCCCTTCCGGCAGCTCGCGGAAGGTCGTAAAAATCAGCGGATGGCGCTCCTGCGGGGCGATGCTGGGGACGTCGATCGTGGGGATTGAAGCGGTGGTCGGCATGGAAATCCATTCGTCAAGAAAGAAGCAACGGGAAGGCAAATAGCGGCGCGATGCTATGCAAACGTTCAGCGCGGGCAATTGCTTCATGTCAAGCTCGGGCCGTTCAGCGGCTGTGCTGTTTGCGCTCCCCCAGTCATCGGCGCCGGCATGACCTAACGCAAACCGCGCGGCGGCCGATCTGGTCAGACTGGCGCCCACTCCAACGAGACGATCTGGCCGCCCCCGCCAGCCACCAGCCATGACGGTTTCCTACGCCCGCAAGCCCCAACTGGTCTGCCCAGCCGGATCGCTGCGCGCCCTGCAACTGGCGGTCAATGCCGGCGCCGATGCGGTCTATATGGGATTGAAGGATGCGACCAATGCGCGCAATTTCGCCGGCCTGAACTTCGACCTCGAGCAGGCCAGGGAAGGGGTCGCCCATGCCCATGCCAAAGGGGCGCAGGTGCTGATGGCGTTGAACACCTTCGCGCGCGCTCAGGAACCCGAACGCTGGTGGCACGCGGTCGACCTGGCGGTCGAGATGGGCGCCGATGCGCTGATCTGCGCCGACACCGCCGTGATGGCCTATGCCTGCCGCGAACACCCGCAGCTGCGGCTGCACCTGAGCGTGCAGGCCTCAGCGACCAGTTATGAAGCGATCGAGTTTTACAGTGAGCATTACGGCATCCAGCGCGCCGTGCTGCCGCGCGTGCTGATGCTCTCGCATGTCGGCCATGTGCTGCGCAACAGTTCGGTGGAAATCGAGGTCTTCGGCTTTGGCAGCCTGTGCGTGATGGTCGAAGGGCGCTGCGCCCTGTCTTCCTATGTCACCGGGCAATCGCCGAACAACGCCGGCGTCTGCTCGCCGCCATCAGCCGTGCGCTGGGTCGACAAGGCCGGCGCGGTGCAGGTGCGGCTGGGTGAAGTGCTGATCGACGAGTTCGGCCCGACCGAGCCGCGCGGTTACCCGACGTTGTGCAAAGGCCGCTTTGCCGTCGATGGCGTGCGCGACTATGCGCTGGAAGATCCAACCAGCTTGAACAGCATGGCTTTGTTGCCCGAGCTGATGGCGATGGGCATTGCGGCGATCAAGATCGAAGGCCGCCAGCGCAGCGCCGCCTACGTTGAACAGGTGACACGCGTCTGGCGCGCTGCCATCGATGCCTGCTTTGCCGCCGGCAACGGCCAGGGCGGGCGCTTTGCGGTCCAGCCGCAATGGGCAGCGACATTGGCCGAGCATGCCGAGGGCCAGCAGGTCACCCTTGGTGCTTACAGCCGGCCCTGGAGATGAGCATGCATCAACGCATGGCCTTGACCATCGGCCCGCTGCAATACCACTGGTCGCGCAACGATGTCACCGCCTTTTACGCCAGCATGGCCGACAGCGCCGCTGACTGCCTGGTGCTCGGCGAAGTGGTCTGCGCACGCCGGCGTGAACTCAAGCTGGCCGACTGGCTGGCATTGGCCGGCCAGCTGCGTCAGGCGGGCAAGGAAGTGGTGCTGGCCACCCAGACCTTGATCGAGTCGGAAGCCGATCTGCGCTTGCTGCGCAGCCAAGCCGAGCAGCATGAATTCCTGGTCGAGGCCAACGATGCTTCAGCCTTGCAGCTATTGCAGGGCCGGCCCTTCGTGCTGTCGCCGCATATCAACATCTACAACCAATCGGCGTTGCAACAGCATGCCGCGCTGGGGGCGACGCGCTGGGTGCCGCCGCTCGAACTGGACCTGGCGACGGTGGCCCTCATCAACCCGCCATCGGCGCCAGTCTGCAACCCGCAGGGCCAGGCTTTGGAGACCGAGGTATTCGCCTTCGGTCGCATGCCGCTGGCATTTTCGGCACGCTGCTTCACCGCTCGCCACCACCATCTGAACAAGGACGACTGCCAGTACCGCTGCCTGGACGATCCCGATGGCCTGGTGCTGCGCTCGACCGAAGACCAGGACTTTTTGGTTCTCAACGGCACCCAGACCCAATCGGCCGGCATCCATTGCCTGCTCGGGCAGGCGCCGGCCTTGAGCGCGGCCGGGGTGCAGCGGCTGCGGCTGTCGCCCTGCTCAAGCAGCTTTGCCGAGGTGGTTTACCAATTCGAGCAGGTCTTCAACCAGGGACAGGACGCCGAGTCCGGCCTCGAAGCCTTGCGTGCCTTGCATTTGCCGGGCGCGCTGGTCAATGGTTATGCCTTGGACCAGGCCGGCATGGTCTGGCAAGACTGAAGAGGAATTTCGAAATGGCCCAAAACCAGAGTTTTGCCCTGCCGTCGCTGCCTGTCCCCTTGCTCAATTTCGTCCGCCGCCTGCCTTGGCAACCGCCGAGTCTGTTGCTGGCCCTGGCCCTGCAACGCCTGCTCTGGCCCCGCTTGCGCGAATCCCAGCGGCAGGAGTTGGCCAACGCGGTGGTGGCGATCGAAGTCGAAGACCTGGGCCTGCGCTGCCGCGTCTGGCTGACCGAGCGCGGCTTTGCCGTGGCGCCTGCAGCGCTGGCGCCGCGCGTCAGCATCCGCGCCAGCAGCGCCGCTTATCTGCGCCTGCTGAAAGGCCAGGAAGATCCGGACCGCTTGTTTTTCGAACGCGCCCTGGTGCTCGAAGGCGATACCGAATACGGCCTGCTGCTGAAAAACACGCTGGATGCGCTCGGGCCAATCCTGGTCTGGCCGCAGCGCGCCTGAACGCTGTCCGATCTCAATCGCCGGTCTGATCACAGGCCTACACTCGCACCCATGCGCTTCCCCCGCCTTCATGTTCGCTGGCTTGCCGGCTGCCTGATCCTGACCTTGCTGTTCATGCAGTTGGTCACGGCGGCTTACGCTTGCGCAGCCAGCGATGCAGCGGCGCCGGTCCCGATGGCCGAGATGCCGGGATGCGACGGCAGCCATATGGCGGCGGCCAGTGTCGATCCGGCGCAGCCCCAGCTGTGCAAAGCCCATTGCCAGCAAGGCAGCCAGACCGCCAGCCCGGCAGTGGCAGCCGATCTGCCCTGGGTGCCGATGTTGCTGGCCGTGCTCGACTGGACGCCTGCAATGCGTCTGCCCAAGCAGGCGCTGATGCCGGCTTTCGGGATCGCTGCCGGCGCTGCACCACCGGGCGCGCCGCCGCTCTACCTGTCCCTGCAAGTCCTGCGCAACTAGCCCCTCGCGTGATCCACCCGGCCAGCCCGCTGCGGGCCTGGCTGCTTGAGCGATTCACGTTGAGAAGGACATCTGCAATGCAACACCCACAATTGCGCGCCGGCATCATGCTGGCCTTGCTCACCCTGCCCGTGCTGGCCAGCGCCGCATTGAGCTACGAGACCGTCAGCCGGTTGGCGCTGGACCAGGCGCCGGTGCTGATGGCGCAAAAGAGCGCCCTGGCCGGCGCCGAAGCCGCGCTCCCCGCCGCCGCCAGCCTGCCCGACCCGCGGCTGACGCTGGGGCTGGACAACCTGCCGGTCAATGGCGCAGATCGGCTCAGCATCAACCGCGACTTCATGACGATGCAGCGCATCGGCTTGATGCAGGAAGTACCCAACCGCGCCAAGCGGGCCGCGCGCGCCAGCGGTGCCGAGGCGAAGGTGGCACGCGAACAGGCGCTGCTGGCCGTTGCGCAACTGGCCGTGCAAAGGGATGCAGCGCTGGCCTGGCTGGGCGTGCATTTCGCCGAAGCCAGGCTGGCACAGTTGGCGGCGCTCGAAACAGAGAACCGTTTGCTGCAGGACACGCTCGACGCGCGCATCGGCGCCGGTCGCGTCATGCCTGCCGATCGCACGATGGCGCGCCAGGAAGCGCTGGCCCTGGCCGACCGGCGCGATGATGCGCAGCGCGATGTCGCCAAGGCACGCGCCGCCCTGCGCCGCTGGGTTGGCAGCCGTGCCGATGAAGCGCTTGAAGGCGCACCGCCGGCGCTGCGGGTCGACCCTGCAGCGGTACTTGCCGGCCTGCATCGGCATGCCGAGATCACGCCATTTGCCGCCGACCAGGCGTTGGCCAGCGCCGAAATCAAGGAAGCCGATGCGGAAGCGCGCGGCGACTGGGCCTGGGAGCTGGTCTACAGCCGGCGCGGCCCGCAGTTCGGCGACATGATGTCGGTCCAGTTCAGCTTTGACCTGCCCTGGCAGCAAGGCCGGCGCCAGCAGCCGCAGGTGATGGCCAAGCAGCAGATGCTGCAGCGCATCACCGCCGAGCGCGAAGACCTGCTGCGCCGCCATGGCGAAGAAATCGAAAGCCAGTTGGCCGAGTTGCAGTCGCTCGACCGCCAGCGCGCCCGCCTCGCGGACAGCGGACAAGCCTTGGCCGCCGAGCGCGTGGCACTGGCGCTGGCCAGCTACCAGGCGGGCCGCAGCGATCTGGGTTCCGTCCTGGCGGCCCGCCGCGAGCTGGTCGAGACCCGGCTGCGGCTGATCGACATCGACCTGCAAGGCGCGGCTTTGCGCGTTCGCCTCACCACCTTGATTGCGGAGCAATGACATGAGCCCGAAACAAAAATCAATCGTCGCCGCCATCAGCTTGCTGGCCGCCGGCATGCTGCTCGGCCTGGGCCTGGCGCAATGGCAAAAGGCCGTGCAGCTTATGCCGGCCGAACCCGCCGTCAAGGCCGAGCGCAAAGTCCTCTACTGGTACGACCCGATGATGCCGGTGCAGAAGTTCGACAAGCCCGGCCATTCGCCCTTCATGGACATGGAACTGGTGCCGCGCTATGCCGATGAAGCCGGCGCCGACGAAGCCCCGACGCTGAGCTTGACCAAGCCGGCGCAACAAGCACTCGGGATCCGCTTGGCGACGGTCGAAAAGCGCCTGATCGGCGCCACGGTCGAGGCCGTCGGCAACCTGCAATTGAACGAGCGCGACATCAGCATCGTGCAGGCCCGCACCGCCGGTTTCGTCGAGCGCGTCTACGGCCTGGCACCTGGCGATGTGGTCGCCGCCGGCGCTCCGCTGGTCGATCTGATGAACCCCGAATGGCAAGGCGCACAGCAGGAATACCTGGCGGTCAAGGCCACCGGCGACAGCGCCCTGACCCAGGCGGCGCGCCAGCGGATGCTGCTGCTCGGCATGCCTTTGTCGATGGTTGAACAAGTCGAGCGCAAAGGCCAGCCCAGCGCCCTGCAGACGATCACCGCGCCGACCGCCGGCCTGATCACCGAATTGCAGGTACGCAGCGGCATGATGGTGGCGCCAGGGATGACGCTGGTGCGGATCAATGGCTTGTCCAGCATCTGGCTCGAAGCCGCTTTGCCCGAAGCGCAGGCGGCGGCGATCCGGCCCGGGCAGGCGGCGCAGGCACGCTTTGCGGCGCTGCCGGGTGAACTGTTCAAGGGCCGTATCACGGCCTTGCTGCCCGAGACCAATCGCGAGACCCGCACCCTGCGCGTTCGCATCGAATTGCCCAATCCGGGGCTGCGGCTGCGCGCCGGTCTGTTCGCGCAGGTCAGCCTGCTGGGCAGCCAGCGCAATGCCCTGGTGGTGCCGGCTGAAGGCGTGATCCGAACCGGCAGCCGTGCGCTGGTCTACTTGGCGGAAGGGCCGGGGCGCTACCGGCCGGTCGAGGTCGAAGTCGAAGACCAGGTGGGTGAATGGATCGTCATCCGCAGCGGCCTGCAACCAGGCCAGCAGATCGTCGCATCGGGTCAGTTCCTGCTCGACTCCGAAGCCAGCTTGCAGGGCGTGCTGGCACGCGCGCCGGCGGCTTCGGGCAGCCAGCCATGATCGCGCGGCTGATCCGCTGGTCGGTAGCGAACCGCCTGCTGGTGTTGCTGGTGACGCTGCTGCTGTCGGTCTGGGGCGGCTACAGCCTGCGCCATATGCCGATCGACGCGCTGCCCGACCTGTCCGATGTGCAGGTGATCATCCGCACCAGCTATCCGGGCCAGGCACCACAGATCGTCGAAAACCAGGTCACCTACCCGCTCGCCACGACGATGCTGTCGGTGCCGGGAGCCAAGACCGTGCGCGGTTTCTCGTTCTTCGGCGACAGCTTCGTCTATGTGATCTTCGATGACGGCACTGACCTGTACTGGGCGCGCTCGCGGGTGCTGGAATACCTGAACCAGGTGCAGAGCCGGCTGCCGGCCAGCGCCAAAACCTCGCTGGGCCCTGATGCCACCGGTGTCGGCTGGATTTATCAATACGCGCTGGTCGACCGCAGTGGCCGCAACGACCTGTCGCAACTGCGCACGCTGCAGGACTGGTTCCTCAAATACGAGCTGAAAAGTCTGCCCGATGTGGCCGAGGTCGCTTCGGTGGGCGGCATGGTGCGGCAATACCAGGTGCTGCTCGATCCGCGCAAGCTGGTGGCCTATGGCATCAGCTACAGCCAGGTGCGCGAGGCGCTGAAAGCCGGCAACCAGGAGACCGGCGGCGCGGTGCTCGAACTCGCCGAGGTCGAATACATGGTGCGCGCCAGCGGTTATTTGAAAACGCTCGATGACTTCCGCGCGGTCCCGCTGGCCATGCGCGCCGGCATTCCGGTGCAGCTTGGCGATGTGGCGACGATCCAGGTCGGCCCCGAAATGCGTCGCGGCATCGCCGAACTCGACGGCGAGGGCGAAGTCGCTGGCGGCATCGTCATCCTGCGCTCGGGCAAGAACGCGCAGACCACCATCGCCGCGGTCAAGGCCAAATTGGCCGAGTTGCAGAAAAGCCTGCCGCCCGGCGTTGAAGTCATCAACACCTATGACCGCAGCGCGCTGATCGAACGCGCGATCAGCAATCTGTCGCACAAGCTGATCGAGGAATTCATCGTCGTCGCCCTGGTCTGCGCGGCCTTCCTGTGGCATCTGCGCTCGGCGCTGGTGGCGATCATCGCGCTGCCGCTGGGCGTGCTGATGGCTTTTGCGGTGATGCGCTACCAGGGCATCAACGCCAACATCATGTCGCTGGGTGGCATCGCGATCGCGATCGGTGCAATGGTCGATGCAGCGCTGGTGATGATCGAAAACGCCCACAAGAAAATCGAGGCCTGGCAGCATCAACATGCCGGCCAGCGGCTCGAAGGCGAAGCACGCTGGCAAGTGATGACGCAAGCCGCCGAAGAGGTCGGCCCGGCGCTGTTTTTCTCGCTGCTGATCATCACGCTGTCCTTCATCCCGGTGTTCACGCTGGAGGCCCAGGAAGGGCGCTTGTTCGGCCCGCTGGCCTTCACCAAGACCTATGCGATGGCCGCAGCAGCTGGGCTCTCGGTCACCTTGATCCCGGTCCTGATGGGTTACTGGATTCGCGGCCGCATCCCGGCCGAGCAGAAGAACCCGCTGACCCGCGGCTTGATCGCGGGCTACCGCCCGGCGCTGGAATGGGTTTTGAAGGCCCCCCGTATGACGCTGGCGATCGCGCTGGCGCTGCTCGCTTCCACGGCCTGGCCCTTGCTGCATCTGGGCGGCGAATTTCTGCCCAAGCTCGACGAAGGCGATCTGCTCTACATGCCTTCGGCGCTGCCCGGGCTGTCGGCGCAAAAAGCGGCCGAGCTGCTGCAAATCACCAACCGGATGATCAAGACCTTGCCCGAAGTCGAGCGCGTCTTCGGCAAGGCCGGCCGCGCCGAGACCGCCACCGATCCGGCGCCGCTGGAGATGTTTGAAACCACGATTCAGCTGAAGCCGCGCGAGCAATGGCGCGCCGGCATGACGCCAGAAAAGCTGATCGAAGAACTCGATCAGGCGGTCAAGGTGCCGGGCCTGTCCAACCTCTGG
>CAIJIT010000288.1 GCA_903820745.1 uncultured Burkholderiales bacterium | reverse complement strand
GGGCCAGATCTCGCTTGACTCGGGCTTGAGCCGGGTGCAGGATTGGTCTGCAGCCGACGGTCGGCGGCGGATTTGGGCGGAAAATGGCACGGACTGGCGGGGCGGATGGTGGCGGATGGCGTTTGCAGATCCTACGCGCTGGCGATCGACTGCGCGTCGGCTTTGCCATTGGCGCCATTCGGGATCGCCTGATCTCGCCGAGCCGAACGCAATTGCCTTGAACGCGGCGCAAGCCATCAGGATCATGGAAGGATCGGGTGGGGACCGATTGAGCCCAAAATCGTGTGAATCAAGCGCGGGCTTGCCTCGTTGAATGCGCGCGCCGAATAGATGGTGCTGTGAGAGCAGAAAATGAAGACGATTTTGCAGGTCTCGAAGGAAGGGACAGATCTTACTGAGATAATTCGTCAAATCCGCGACGATTTGGGAAAAGGTCTTGTTGAACGCGATGTTGCGATTCGCTTGGCGCTTCTCGCTGCGCTGGCCGGTGAGCACCTCTTGCTGCTGGGTCCGCCGGGCACGGCCAAGAGCGCGTTGGCATCGCGTCTGCGCCACGCGTTTGCGGATGCGTCGTATTTCGAGCGCCTGCTGACCCGCTTCACCGTGCCCGAAGAGCTGTTCGGTCCGCTGTCGATCAGCGCGCTGCAGGAAGATCGGTACGAACGACAGACGGCACAGTATCTGCCGACGGCGTCAATCGCGTTCCTCGACGAGATTTTCAAGGCCAACAGCGCCATTTTGAATGCGCTTTTGACGTTGCTGAACGAGCGGAAGTTTGACAACGGGACCAACCGGCACGACGTGCCGTTGATCGCTGTCATCGGCGCCAGCAACGAGTTGCCAGAAGGCGAAGAGCTGGATGCGCTGTACGACCGGTTTCTGCTGCGTTTACATGTGGATCCCGTTTCGGATGCCGCCTTCGAGGAACTGTTGGCACTGCGCGGCGAACCGGCTGCAACGGTGTTGAGCGTACCGCCGCTGAACATGATGGACCTGAAGCAGATTCGGGACCAGGCGCTACAGGTACACGTGCCCGAAGACGTCATCGCGCTGCTTTGTGAGTGCCGCAAGTGGTGCGCGGCGGAAAAGATTGACGTCTCGGATCGCCGTTGGCGTAAAATCGTCAAGTTGCTCCAAGTGTCGGCTCTGACCAACGGTCGCGAGGCGGTGTCGATTTGGGATTGCTGGCTGCTGCAGCACTGCATCTGGGAAAAGCCAGAACAGCTTGAACTAGCAGCGAAATGGTACGGAGATCGGGTGGGCACCAGCACGGTGATGGATCCCGGGCGTCTGACACGGATTGTGACGATTCGGGAAGCAAGATTGCAGAAGGATCAAGAGGATAGGTCACAACGGCGCGATGACAACGGCAATCTGCTCTATAGGAGTGAAGACGGCAAAACAACTGTCGACTACCGGGCAAAGGTTCAGGCACGGCAGGGCAAGGAGAAATTGTTCAAGGCCCCGACCGAGGCATTGGACGACCGGGGAGGATCGTTGCCCAATCGAGATCGCAACGGGCACGGCTACACGCTGAGCGAGCTGCAAGCGTTGAAAATACAAGATCCGAATTATTATCATCGACATATCGAGCTGGCGAATTGGGACGGGCTGAAGTCGTACCTAGCGGTGGAAGCCAACTGGATCATGAAAGATCAGGAGCTTCCGGCGCTGATGGAGTCGACGCGCCACAAGCCTGAATATGTCGCAGCACAGTTGGCGCAGTTGGCCACTGACGCAGCCAACGTCGAGGCCTATTCGCAGAAAGTATCTGAAAGAATTGCCAGTGTTGAACGCGATGTGGTCTCACACCTCTGGGTGACGGCAGAGTTTGCCCAACCGGCAGGAGCAACCTTGCAACAAACCGAGGCGACAGTCACTGGCCTTGGGCGGCGAATCAAAGACGCGATGCAGGGTTATCGGCTGTTGCCCACGGAGCCCGCGGACGACGACGAGATCCAAGTGCCTGCCGCGCGAAAAGCGGATGTTGCAAAACCTCTCAAAGTGAAGGCCTGAACTGAGATGCCGAAATTCACCCATGCGCAAAGTCTCGATGAACATTACGCATTTTTGGACGATTGTCCGGCTCATGTCTTCGCTGAAGTCGTGACGATGCCGATCGGGACGCTGCAGGAACGGGTCGCCGGCGTATCCAGCTGGAATGATGCGCTGCTGCGCGGAGAGCTGCCGACCGACGACGTCTGGCCGCCGCCGGAGATCGCCGGTCCGATTCGGAAAGCATTGACAGAACTCGACATTGCCCGTTTTTGCCGGGACCAAGCGGATCTGCGCGACGCCGTGCTGAAGGATGTCGTCGCCGGTTTTTCCCGCCAAGCTGGGAACTTTGCTGACGAAATCGTTCGACGACTCCGCGAATTGGAGGGCTTGGAACGCCGCCGACTTGACGATCTCGCTGGCGCTGAAAAACGCACCGCGAGAAAAGTCGGTCTTGACGACGCGACTGCAAGCCGGTTGCGGGCTGAAGCTGAACGGTTGGCACGAGCATGTCACCCGAAGTCCGACGCCGGCATCATCGCCCAATGGCAGAAACGGGCGCGCGCTTGGGCTGAAATTTCAGATGTTTTTGGTGATTTGGGCGCGCTGCTGGGCCGCGGATGGGACATGGCTCCGGGGGTGCTGCGAGAGGCCGGCTGGATGGACATCGTCCGTCTGCGAGAATTGGTCAAACGATTGCCACAGCTGGCTGAAATTGTGCGACAACTAGGGCGCTTGCAGATGAGCGTCGACGGCGAGTCGGTGACCGAAAAAGTCATGGTGCCGATGCTGCGTGTTCAAGAAGAGCGCCGCCTTGTGCGCACGCCGCTTGCGCCTACTGAAGCGCGTGGCGTGGAGCGCTCAGGCGAAATTGGGCGCATGCTGCCGGCCGAGGCGGTGTTTCTGGGGCACCCGAAATTGCGTTTGCTGTGGCACGCCCGTCGAGCCGAACAGGCCCTGCTAACCTATCAGTACAAGGGCCTTGTCACCGAACGCACGCTGGTTGAGCGCGAAGGTATTGAGGAAATTGAGCAACCTCGGCCCCGCCCTGTCCGTGGGCCGATTCTGGTGATTGTCGACACGTCGGGCTCGATGCACGGCGCACCTGAACTTGTCGCCAAAGCCTTGGTTCTGGAAGCGATGCGCACGGCACATGCAGAGCGGCGGCGCTGTTTCCTTTACGCTTATAGTGGTCACGGTCAAATCGAGGAACATGAACTCAGCGTGTCCGGCGACGGTTTGGGCCGATTGCTTTCATTCTTGGGCATGACTTTTGGCGGCGGCAACGACGAAGTCGGCGTCCTGCGGCGGGCGCTGGCGCGTTTGAACGCGGACGATTGGCGCAAGGCAGACGTGCTTTTTGCGAGCGACGGCGAATGGCCCGCACCCGGCTCAGTTGTCGCCGAGGTGAAGGCGGCTGGCAAGAACGGCACGCGTTTTCATGGTGTTCAAATTGGCAATCGGGGCACGACCGGATTGCACGCGATTTGTGATCCGGTGCATAAATTTGCCGACTGGCTGAAACTTGGCGGTTTGTAACGGCAGGTGTTGTTTTTGATCTGCCAAATTGTCGCGCTGGTTTCTAATTGTCGTTCAGCACCCAAGTTCTGAATTCGTCAGGCGGAATGATCTGGCGGCTGAATTGCGCACCCGTGCCGCAGGGCGACCTCGATGAACTGCGCAAGTTTGCGCAGCCCGCACAGGCGATCCCCGGGGCGTCACCGTGGACCTCGAGGCGACGGCGGCGTCGGTCGCGTGGATCCCGAAGTTGGTCCAGGACGAGCGCAGACGCTTCGAAGGCGGGGCAAGATTGCGGGATGATGGATGGATCGGCTGTGGGGCGATTGTGCTTGTCGTCTGGACGGGGCCATCGAGTCGCAGCAGTTTGGGTGGAAATCCGTTTGACATTCGCCCCAACCGGGCGCACTCTCAAGTCGTTCGGAGCGCAACGACCAGCATTCGCGAAAACCCTAGCAACTTTCAGCCAGGCACCGGCCGGGGCGAAGAATCATCATGGACGAAAAACTCAAATCTGCTATCAACCTGCTCTGGCACTGGATGCCTAAGGGCGCTGACAGCAAATTCTGGCCGAAAGAAGAGACGTTGCAGGGCTGGTTCGCCGCGGCCTTGGTCGAGTCGGGCTATGCCGCGCATCCGACCCAGGTTTTGCAAGAAGTGCATCTTGGTGAAGCGAGGCGGCTGCCGGAGTACCCTGATGTGAAAGAGTTTCACGCCGAAGGTAAACGTGGCCAGCGGGTGGGCTGGCGGTTCGACCTGACCGTGATCGCCGATCAGGCATCCGAGCATTGGCGCAGGACTCCCTGATTTCATTGAGAACGCAGCCAAGCGCTATCAACAATGCGGCCGGCTCCAGTTTGGCTTTGTGCACGCCAAGTGCGCCAGAT
>CAIJIT010000287.1 GCA_903820745.1 uncultured Burkholderiales bacterium | reverse complement strand
GACCTCGACAATCTTGCCTTCGGTGCGCAGCACCCCGCGGGCTTCGGACAGCTTGCGCAGGTAGCGCGCATAGAGGCTGGCGTCGAAATGGTAGGCATGGTTGATCTGGTTCAGCGGCGAGTTCGGCAGGTCATGGCGCGCCGGCATGAACTTGTTGGCCTTGGCCGCCATCCGTGTGATCGAGTAAGCCCCCAGGTCGGCCGCCTTGCCGAGACGGCGCATCTTTTGCCAATATTGTTCGAAACGCACCGTCCACAGGTCCTGCCCAAGGGAACCGAAGCCGTGGATATAGCTGTCACCGAGACGGCCCCAGTTGACGAATTCGATGCCGAGCTTAAAAGTGCCCTGGGTCTCCCGCAGGAATTCGTTTTCATCGACGCCGATGACCTTGTTGAACAACTGGATCATCGGGATCGTGGCTTCGCCGACACCGATGATGCCGATTTCATCCGATTCGACCAGGCGGATCTGGTAGCGCCCGCGCAGCGTGGAAGCCAGCGCTGCGGCCACCATCCAGCCTGAAGTGCCTCCACCGACGATGACGACGGTCTTGATAAGGGGGTTTTGCATGTCTGACACCTGCTGCAGAAGGAATAGAGGAGAGCTTAGCGACTGATCACTGGCACCAGCAATTGCCTGTTGCTTGTTTGGGCATATTTCGAAAAAAAACCCCTACCGAAAAAACGGCAGAGGTTTTGCTTTGACCAGCGCTTGGTCCTGAATCAGGCGTTAGGCATGCCGCAGGGCATGCCTTAGGCCCTGCTTCAGCCCGGTCGCTTGCAGGCGCCCGGTCCTGACCCAGCCACCCGACCTCGCGCAGGTGAGGTTCCGGATCAGCCCAAGCGCTTGCAAGCGCTTGGTCCTGAATCAGGCGTTGGGCATGCCGCAGGGCATGCCTTCGGCCCTGCTTCAGCCCGATCGCTTGCAGGCGCCCGGTCCTGACCCAGCCACCCAACCTCGCGCAGGCGAGGTCAGGTGCGCGGGATCAGAACTTGTAGTTGGCGCCGAACAGGTAGGACTTGCCGAAGGTGGTCTTCGACGTGATCGTGCTCGGACTGGTCGAATATTGCTGGAACGCCGCATTGGTCAAGTTGCTGCCTTGCAACAAGATCGACAAGCCCTTGGCCGGACCCGACTGGAACTGATAGCTGGCCTGCAGGTCAACGATCGTCTCGCCCTTGATATAGGTGAGCTGACGGTTGTCCTGGAAGTCGCTGATCTGGCCCAGGAAATCGCTGCGCTTGCGAGCCGCTGCGGCGATCTGGAAACCGGCCTTCTCGTAGTACAGGCGCAAATTGGTCACCTGCTTGGACATGCCTGGCAAAGGCACGTTGGTGGTACCGACACTGTCCGTGCTGAAGCCGGAAGCCGGCAAGGTCACCGAGCTCGACACATTCGAGTAGTTCAGCAAGGCGCCAAAGCCGTCAAGCGGCTTGGCGATCAAGCTGAACGGAATGTTCACCGCGAACTCGACACCCTTGATGCTGCCGCCGTTGCCATTGCTCGGCTGCGTCATGATGCCCAGAGTCGAACCGCCTGTCGGCAGCACGGTGGTCGAACCGACATAAGGCTTGAAGTCGTAAGCGTTCGGCACTTTCAGGATGTAGGTGTCGAGCGACTTGTAGAAACCAGCCACGCTCAAATAACCCTTGACGCCGAAATACTTCTCATAGGACAGGTCAAAAGCCTTGGCACGGAACGGTTGCAGCAGCGGGTTGCCGCCGCCGCCCTTCAGGATCGGCTTGCCGTTGTTGGCATCCACGCCGAAGCTGAGGTTGTTCGCCATGTCACCCATGTCAGCGCGCGACAGCACCTTGCCGGCGGCGATCCGCATGATCTGGTCATTGCCCATGTCAAAGCCGACATTGAGACTCGGCAGCAGGTCACTGTAGTCGCTGCCTTTGACAATTGTCTTGGCTGGGCAGGTCGCAGCAGTGTTGCCGGTACAGGTCGAGGTGTCGATGTTGAAACCGCTCGATGACTGGCTGGTGCGCACATATTGGGCACCGACATTGCCATGGTAATGACGACCGAACATCTCGCCATCCAGGTCGCCCTTGGCAAACAGCGTCGAGACTTTTTCAGTGACGGCCCAATCCTTCAGCAGGATGTATTGGTCAACCTTGTCTGCCACCTGGTAGACGCTGCCGACGCTGCCCGATGGATCCCAGACGGCGATCGGGATGCCCGTGGCACCGGCGACAGCCGTTGCCGTGCCCGGCATCGCCACCGATGCATAAGGCGCGTTGCCAGCGATCACCAAACGGCCCTCCTGAGTCGTGCGGGTTTTTTGACGATCCGAGTAGTTGAATCCAAGGTCGAGGTTGACGATCGGACCGACAGACAGATCACGCTTGGCCGAGAAACGGTAAGCGTTGATCTTGTCAGTCACATGCGGGTCAGCATAGTAGCCGGCCTGCGGGCTGCTCAGGCCACCACTCCAGCCGTCGACGTCGGTCAACTTGGCGACCGCTCGATCCGAATAGTTCAGGCTGGTGCTGTACTTCACGTCAGCGAAGTTGCTGCCGTTGAAGCCGGTCCAGGAGATGTTGCCGTAGGCTGCCGCATTGCCTGGCAGGCCTGCGGTGGTCTCGAGGCGTGGGCTGTCGACGACGGTCTTCGACTGCGAGATGTCTGCCATCGCGGTCCATTCCTTGACCTTGAACTTGGTGTTCCAGCCGACCGAATTCAACTCATCGGTGGACGAATTGATGTGGTTGCGGATGTCGCCGCTGTAACCGGTCACGGTGCCTGAAGTCACGACGCCATTGGACACTGTCGCATTGATCAGGGTGCCCACAGGGTTGATAACACCGAAGCCGAAAGCACCACCGACGCGGCCGCCGACCGAACCTTCGAGGCCGGTGATTTTCAGCTTGGACTCACCTGTCGATTTAAAGAAGTCAACCTGGGTCTCGAAGTCCTTGTTTGGCTTGAACTGGAACACGGCCATCAAACCGTCACGCTTCGAGGTGTTCTGCGACGAGTCGTTGCCAAAACCGCCAGGTGCATCACCAGTGACGGTCGCACCGGTCGTCGAAGTTCCTGTCACATTGGCTTTCCAGCCGCCCCAGGAGTTGAAGCTGTTCTGAGGGGCGCCGTTGTTCTCGGTACGGGTCAGGCCCAGGGCCACGCCGATCGTACGATCAGCGAACTGATCAATATAGGACAGCGACTGACGATTGCCGGTACCTGTGCCGCCATCATTGCCCACGCCGGACTTTTCCTTGCGGTAGTTGACCACCACTTGACGCTTGCCGAAGTCCAAAGGACGGACCGTCTTCATGTCGATCGTCGAGGCCAGGCCTTGACCAATCAGGGCGCCGTCCGGCGTCTTGTAGATCACCACCGAGCCCAGCAATTCTGCGGGGAATTCGTCGAACCTGACGCCGCGGCTGTCGCCGGTGGAGGCTTGTTCACGGCCATTCAACAGGCCGCCATTGAAGTCGGGGGACATGCCGCGAACGCTGACCAAAGCCGCTTTGCCGGAAGCCTTTTCGCGCTGCGCAGTCACGCCTGGCAAACGGGCGATCGACTCGGCCACGCTGGCGTCCGGCAATTTGCCGATGTCTTCAGCCGAGATTGCTTCGACGATCGAATCAGCGTTTTTCTTCACCGAAATCGCGTCTTCGATGCCCTTGCGGATACCGGTCACGGTGACCGTTTCCAGGGTTGCTGCGGCCTGTTGCGCATAAGCGCCTGATGCCAGCATCAACAAGGTGCAGCCGACTGCTACCGGGCTGATTCGGAAAATTTCGCGCGCTTGACCCTGGCGCTTTTGTACGGAAATCGTCATTGAATGTCTCCTGATGATCGTTGGTGCCACAGAGTCCCCATGCAGCCAGAAGAAATCCAGCCTGAACAATGGGAAACCCCCTCTGATGTCACCAGTCAGTTTGTACCAAAACTAGATATTCACCGGGCTTGTATAAACCCTATATGTTGTTTTACTACAGCATTTTTTTCTGAAATTTTTCAAAAAATTCAGGGTAAACCCGTGTTTTTGGCTGACATCAAACGCATTCATCGGATTTCTTAGAAGGGATTACTCAATTTTATGTAGCTTGACTACATCCATCGGAA
Organism: uncultured Burkholderiales bacterium; assembly: GCA_903820745.1. Lineage (GTDB taxonomy): Bacteria > Pseudomonadota > Gammaproteobacteria > Burkholderiales > Burkholderiaceae_C > Paucibacter_A. The sequence continues at coordinate 5,883 of CAIJIT010000287.1, read as the reverse complement.
TCAAAGCAGAAAATCAATTTCCATGCTGCTCAATGGCCAATGCCGCGCCGCTGAGCGCTGCCAGCGTATCGATGATCAAGGCGGTGGGAATCCCTTGCAGATAAGCCGTCAATCGCCCCTTGCCTTCAAAGCGCTCGCGAAAACGCGAAGCAAAAAAGCGCTCACCCAGGCGCGGCACGATGCCGCCGCCGATATAGACCCCACCCCGTGCACCCAATGTCAGGGCGACATTGCCGGCAAAGCCGCCGAGCAGAGCACAAAAGCTGTCCAACGTGAGGCTGCAGATCGCATCGGCGCCTGACAAACCGGCCTCGACGATCTGGGCAGAACTCAGCACAACGGCGGTTACCCCTTGAACCGCCGCAACCGCACCATGCAGCACCGGCAGGCCGATCCCGGACAACAAGCGTTCAGCCGACACATGCTCATGGTCACGCCGTACATGGGCGAGCAACTCGCTCTCGAAGGCATCTGCCGCAGCCAGCGTGGCATGCCCGCCTTCACCGGGCATGGCCATCCAGGCCTGGCGCGAATACATCACGCCAGCGACACCGAGCCCGGTGCCCGGCCCGATGACAGCCAAGGTGCCCGAGGTCAACGGCAGACTGGCCGCACCCGGCCATTGGCGCAATTGCTGGGCTTGCAACCTGGGCAAGGACAAGGCCAGCGCTTCGAAATCATTCAGCACCAGCAACGCTTGCAGGCCAAGTTGTTCCTGCGCCTGGGCACGTGAAAAACTCCAGTGACCGTTGGTCAGTTCGATTTGATCGCCCGAGAGGGCCGAGGCCACGGCGAAAGCGGCGCGCTTGGGCAAGGCTTCTTGCCCAAGCAAAGGCGTCAACTGCTGGAGATAAGCGCGCACGGCAGCGACCGGCCCTGCGTGATCGGTCACCGGCAGGACCCGCACATGTTCGACCGGGGCACCAGGACCCGCAATCCAGCCAAAGCGGGCATTCGTGCCGCCAATGTCAGCAACCAGGCCGGTACTCATTGAAACGCTTTCTGCGACAAAATTAGAAAACCGCATGGGAAACGAACTAGGCAAATTTGCACGATGATCCAGCTTGACTTCGATGTGGAGGCCCGGAAGGTAACAAAACTACATTTTCTACACAAGCCCAATCGGCAAATTTTACGTTATCAATGGAAATCTCCAGGATTGAGAAGCTTTACTAGGGCAATTCCCCTTGTGCCAACGTTGTAGTCAAGCTACAAGGACTGATCCATTCTGCGCCGCCTGTCCCGAGACCGAAACGACCTTATGTCCCCATTCGATAGCCCCAGACTGATCGCCGACATCGGCGGAACCTTTGCCCGCTTTGCGCTCGAAATCAAATCGGGGGAATTCAGTCATATCGCCTCTCTGCGCTGCGCTGATCACGCTGATTTTCAAGCGGCCGTGACCGCCTACCTGTCAGGTATCAGCAAGCTGCCCGAAGGCCAGCCCATCGCTCATGCTGCGGTCGCAATCGCCAATCCGGTCGACGGCGACCAGGTGCGGATGACGAATTACCACTGGCAGTTCTCGATCGAAGAAATGCGTGCGCGCCTGGGTTTCGACACCCTGGTCGTGGTCAACGACTTCACCGCCCTGGCGATGGCCCTGCCCAGACTGACATCAGCTGATCTGCACCAGGTCGGTGGCGGCGAGGCCCGCATGCCCAGCGTCATCGGACTGCTCGGCTCCGGCACCGGTCTTGGATCCTCGGGACTGATCCCAGCCGGTGGCGGCTGGATTGCCCTGGGTACGGAGGGCGGCCACACTGCTTTTGCGCCGAGGGATGAGCGCGAGATAGCGATCCTGCGCTATGCGATGCGGCAATTCCGCCATGTGTCGTTCGAGCGCCTGCTGTCGGGATCGGGTCTGGAGTTGATCTACCAGGCCTTGGCCCAGATCAAGGGTCTGCAAGCCAGCGAATTGACAGCCAAAGAAATCACCCAGCGAGCGCTGGCCGGACAGGATGCCCATTGCCTGGAGACGCTCGACGTCTTCTGCGGCATTCTGGGCACTGCGGCAGCCGACCTGGCTGTCACTCTGGGCGCTTTTGGCGGCATCTATATCGGCGGCGGCATCGTGCCGCGCCTGGGCGAATATTTCGACCGTTCGCCCTTCCGCGAGCGTTTCGAGGACAAAGGGCGCTTCAGTGGCTATGTCGGCAACATTCCGACCTTTGTCATCACCGCCGAGAACGCCACATTCAAGGGCGCATCGGCGACTCTTGAGGCGCAGTTGCGGAGTTTGACGACCGCGCCGGGTGCGGCCATTCTGGGCCAGGTTCGCAACTCCAGGTCCGAGTTGTCACCCGCAGAAACCAGGGTTGCAGACTATGTGCTGGCGCATCCCAGGTCGGTGCTCAATGATCCGATCGTCGAGATCGCACGTGCGGCCCAGGTCAGCCAACCAACCGTGATCCGCTTTTGCCGCTCGCTCGGTTGCACCGGGCTGTCGGACTTCAAGCTGCGCCTGGCCTCGGGCCTGACCGGCACCGTGCCGGTCACGCACACCCAGGTCAATCTGGACGATTCAATGCTCGAGCTGGGTGCCAAGGTGCTGGGCAACACAGCCTCGGCGATCTTGCAGGTACGCAGCCAGTTGAACCGCGAGATGATCGACCGCGCGGTCGATCTGCTGCTGCATGCCGGTCGGATCGAGTTCTATGCGGTTGGACATTACGGCGTCGTGGCGCAGGATGCGCAGTTCAAATTCCTGCGCTTCGGCATGTCGAGTGCCGCCTACACCGACTCACGCCTGCAATTGCTAGCAGCCAGTGTGCTCAAGCCGGGCGATGTCGCTGTCATGATCAGCAGCAGCGGCCGCTTGCAGGAAATGATCGCCGTGGCCGACATGGCGCGTGAACGTGGTGCTTTCATCATCGCGATCACAGCCAGCCAGTCGCCGCTGGCGCGCAAAGCCGACGCGGTCTTGATCGTCGACCATGTCGAGGACATCGCCAGCCATGTGCCGATGGTCAGCCGCATCCTGCATCTGCTGGTAATCGACATCCTCGCCGTCGGCGTGGCGATGCGCCGCAGCCCTGACGGAATTTTGGGCGGACAAGCTGATGAGCGGATGGACGAAACCGCAAGGCATGGCGCCAAGCCTGCTGGCAGCAAGGGCGCGCGCAGTGCCGCACCGGGCGTCAGCCTGGCAACGCCGCTGGCACGCCTGACCTCGCACAGCCGCTGAGACCCAAAGACAGCTTGAGTCGGTGCTGAAAACAACCTAGCAGGCCGACAGGCGACAATCAGGCTGCGAGCCAGCGCCATCACCGGCCGCTGCGAGCAAGTCCTTGGCCGAGTCTGCAAGGCGCTGAAACAATTCTGCAGCTTCTGGCTTGACCGCCCAAGTTGCAAGCAAGGCCTTGCTGGCAAGGCGATATGAAAGTTGGCATTGAAAAAAACATTCACCTTGAACATCGAGGGCAAGCACCCGGACCGGGTCGTTGAAGCCGTCAAGCATGAGATCCGCAAATACATCAAGCGCGAGCAGAACAAGCCGCGCCCCGAAGGCGTCGACTTCTGGGACTTCGATTGCCGTTTCGGTAGCAGCGCAGTGACGGCCGAGGTGATCGAGTTCGCCGCAATCACCGACCGCATCAACGCCTACGCGGCAGACAAGGCCGAAGCCTTCTACATCGAGTTGCTGGCCAAACCCGGTCAAAAGCCAAAGCGCCCGGTCACCGTCATCGAGGCTTGAACCGCAGCGATCCAACGCCCCGTTGGATCGCTGCCCGCGCGTACAGGGCCAGGTCAGAACGCGGCGATGCCCGTCATCGCCCGGCCGAGGATCAACGCATGGATGTCATGCGTACCCTCGTAGGTATTGACCACCTCGAGATTGACCAGGTGGCGGGCAACCCCATATTCGTCGGAGATGCCATTGCCGCCGAGCATGTCGCGCGCGACGCGGGCGATGTCGAGCGCCTTGCCGCAGCTGTTGCGTTTCATGATCGAGGTGATCTCGACCGCGGCCGAGCCCTCATCCTTCATCCGCCCAAGGCGCAGACAACCTTGCAATCCCAGCGTGATTTCGGTCTGCATGTCGGCGAGCTTTTTCTGCACCAGTTGATTGGCAGCCAGCGGCCGGCCGAACTGCTTGCGATCGAGCACATATTGCCTGGCGCGATGCCAGCAATCTTCGGCCGCACCCATGGCGCCCCAGGCAATGCCAAAGCGCGCGCTGTTCAAGCAGGTGAACGGGCCCTTCAGACCACGCACTTCGGGGAAGGCATTTTCTTCCGGGCAGAAGACCGAATCCATGACGATTTCGCCGGTGATCGACGCACGCAAACCGACCTTGCCATGGATCGCCGGCGCACTCAGGCCCTTCCAGCCTTTTTCCAGCACGAAGCCGCGGATCGCACCCTCGTCATCCTTGGCCCAGACGACGAAAACATCGGCAATCGGGCTGTTGCTGATCCACATCTTGGCGCCACTCAGGCTGTAGCCACCAGCAACTTTTCTGGCCCGGGTCACCATGCTACTGGGGTCGGATCCATGGTCGGGCTCGGTCAGGCCGAAACAGCCGATCCATTCGCCCGTCGCCAGTTTTGGCAGGTATTTCTGCTTTGTTTCTTCGTTGCCGAACTCGTTAATCGGCACCATCACCAGCGAAGACTGCACGCTCATCATCGAGCGATAGCCCGAATCGACGCGCTCGATTTCACGCGCGATCAAGCCGTAGGCGACATAGTTGAGCCCGGGGCCACCGTATTCTGGGGCAATGGTCGGTCCGAGCAGACCGATCGCGCCCATCTCGCGGAAGATCGCGATGTCGGTACGCTCATGGCGGAAGGCCTCGAGCACACGCGGCGCCAACCGGTCCTGGCAGTAGGCAGTGGCGGCTTCGCGCACCATGCGCTCGTCCTCGCTCAGCTGTTCATTCAACAGCAGCGGGTCGTCCCAATGAAAACTGGCTTTGCTCATACGATGTTCCGATGGTTTGGCAAAACCCTGATGCTAGCGCGTCAATCGCCAGTTCTGCCCTTGTTGAAATTTTTCGATATCAATTGGCGAACATGCTGCTATGGTCTCGAACGCAGAAATTGTTGAAAAAGGAATCCTGCATGAAACGCCTTTGGGACATCTCGCCGCTAGTCTCGCCGCTGGCGCCGGTCTTTCCTGGCGATGAGCCCTATTCACTGCGCTGGACCGCGCGCTTGTCAGCGCAATGTCCAGTCAACCTGACTGCGCTGACGATGTCGCCACATATCGGCGCACATGCCGATGCGCCTTTGCACTATGCCAACGACGGGGCGAGCATTGCCGAAGTCGACCTGAGCCCCTTCCTCGGGCCTTGCCGGGTGATCCACGCGATTGGCTGTGGTCCGCTGATCCGGATTGAACATCTGCAACATGCGGCAGCCGATCTGCCTGCGCGCGTGCTGGTGCGTTGCTGCGCCGCAGCCGACAAAGTCTGGAACCCCGACTTCAGCGCCTTTGCGGCCGAGACCATCGGCTGGCTCGGCGCCCGCGGGGTCAAGCTGATCGGCATCGACACGCCCTCGGTCGACCCGGCCAGCAGCAAGTCGCTGGACAGCCATCAAATGCTCTTGCGGCTCGATCTGCGTGTGCTGGAGAACCTGGTGCTCGACCAGGTCGAAGCCGGCGATTACGAACTGATCGCCCTGCCCTTGAAGCTAGCTGGCGCTTGCGCGTCGCCAGTGCGGGCAGTATTGCGCGAGCAATGAGTCCAGGATGAAAACAGGATTGGAATGCTTCACCAGCGGCGCATGGCGGTGACCTAGTCTTACTGTGTCACAAACGTAGACGGAGGTTCACTGAGCTGCAATGCGGACAATGGCCCAGTGCGATCGCGAGGGCGACGCCCAGTTGAAAGCGCAACGTTGTGATCGAGTTTGTAACGTGGCGCTGCGCTCGCTG
>CAIJIT010000286.1 GCA_903820745.1 uncultured Burkholderiales bacterium | reverse complement strand
GCCATGAGCACAATGAACATTTCCCTACCCGACACGCTCAAGTCCTTCGTGGATGAGCAGGTCAATCAAGGCAGCTACGGCACCAGCAGCGAATACGTGCGTGAGCTGATCCGCAAGGATCAGGATCGCCTGCACCTGCGCGGCCTCCTGCTTGCGGGCGCGGCGTCTGCACCGGCAGCCCCAGCCGATCCGGCCTACTTTGCAGGGCTGCGTGATCGGGTGCGCAAGGCGGCCAAGGACGGCGTTCGCGGGTGAGGGCCAAGCCAGTCGTTCCGCGTGAACTGGCCAACCGGGACATCGACGACGCGATTGCCTACTACCTCAGCGAAAGTGCTGAACCAGCGGCGCTCGGCTTCATTGATGCCTTGGAGCAGGCTTATGCGCATATCGGTCGCCATCCGGCTACCGGATCACCACGTTACGCCCACGAATTGAACATGCCCGGCCTGCGCTTCTGGCCGCTGACGCACTATCCCCACCTGGTGTTTTACGTCGAGCGTCCCGAACACATTGATGTCTGGCGCGTGCTGCACGGCCAGCGCGACATCCCGGCGTGGATGCAGGAGCCAGACACCTTCTGAGTCTCGCCCAGGCGAAAGGGGTCCTTCCTGGCGAGATTCCAATACGGGAGGCGACAGCGCGGCATTGCGCTACCGTCAGAGTGCAAACCGAGGTTTGCAGGGTTTGCGGTTTGCACCTTGGCAAGGGCGGGAGTTGAATTCACACCCTTTGCCCTGAAAACGGCCACCCCTTGCAAAGCCAACGCTGGTACGGCTTGTCGACGATTTCGATACCCAAAACAGGCAAAACGGCCACCGAGAAATTTGGCTAAAAAATAGGGCGTCAATTGAACGGACACCCTTTGCGCAGTCGCCCGTCAGGCGATGCGGTAGACCCGCTCACCACCGGCAGCTTTGGTGGATACCACGTTGAGCCCGAGCTTCTTTCTCACCATCCCGGACAACGCGCCCCGGATCGTGTGCGGTTGCCAGCCCGTGCAACACATCAGCTGAAAAATCGTCGCACCGTCGGGGTTCTGCAAAGCAGCCACCACCTTCGCCAACTTGGTACCGGGGCGACAGGGCTGAGCACTATCGCGCGCCGGGGTTTCGTCGATTACTGGTGGCGGGATCGGTCGCTGTTGGCCAATGGTGGCGTATCCGGCGTCCGTCAGCAGGTGTCCGTCGCCCGCCTCGACGATCCAGCCACGCGTCAACAGCCCCTTGAGTGCGTTGGCACGCGCGCCGCCTTGCAACGTGGCAGGCAAGGCTATCTTGCCTTCGGGGTGCCGGGCAGCGGATCGGATGATTGTGGACTGGGTTGGGGTGAGTGTTTGCAGGGTGATCATGGTCATCGTCTCACTCTTCTGTGCCACCAAAGATTGCCAGCAGGTCGTCGAGCGCGGCGTCCACCCGCCCGAGGTCGCCAACGTGGCCCCAGTTGATGGCATCGGGGTCGTGGCCGAAGTGGTCGTCGGCGAGTTGTTGCAGCCGCGCCAGCTTGGCGTGGATGGCGGCAGTGCGGGCGAGGTAGGCGTCGAGGGCGGTTTGTTGGGTGTGTTGGGTGTTCATCGCGAGCTCCGTGGTTGATTAACGACACCACCATGAACGCGCTGTTTGATCAGTAAGCCAAGCTCTCGGCCCTTATTAAATAGGGTAACAACAAAAAAAAGGGGGTAATGCTGTGGCGCAATACCCCAATATGCATTAAGATTACCCCATTTCCTCAATCGCCTACGAGCCATGCACTCACTGACGCCAAACCACCTCGCCAAGCTGCGCTTTGACACCCAGCAACTGGCAACGCTGCGCGCGCTGGGCGAGTACCGGGGCAAGCAACTTCTATATGTCGCCCAATCGCCAGAGGTGCTGAGTGATCTGCGGCAAGTGGCTGTCGTCGAATCGACGGAGTCCTCCAACCGCCTCGAAGGCGTAGTGGTTGCAGCCCACCGGCTCAAGTCGCTGGTGCTCAAAAATGCCACGCCCAAAAGCCGTTCCGAACAAGAAGTCGCTGGCTACCGTGATGCCTTGGGGCTGATTCACGAAAGTGGGGAGCAGATGCCCTTCGCAGAAGGCACCGTCCTTCAGCTACACAGCATCCTGTACCGCTACATGCCGCAACCCGGTGGGCACTGGAAGGCCACCAACAACGACATTATCGAACGTCACCCGGACGGCAGCTCGCGCATCCGCTTTCGGCCTGTAGCGGCGCACCTCACGCCCATGGCAATGACGGACACCATTGCGCGCTACCGCACCGCACTCGATCAACATCTGGCCGACCCACTGGTATTGGTGCCGCTGGTCATCCTTGATTTTTTATGCGTGCATCCATTCCCTGATGGCAACGGCCGCATGGCTCGGCTGCTCACCTTGCAACTGCTCTACCACGCCGACTACACCGTGGGCCGCTTCATCAGTCTGGAACGCATTTTCGAAGAGTCGAAGGAGAGTTATTACGAAACGCTGGAGGCCAGCTCACAGGGTTGGCACGAGGGCGCTCACAATATCGCCCCGTGGCTCGATTATTTTTGGGGCGCGTTGCTGCGCGCCTATAAGGAATTCGAAGAACGCGTCGGCACCATTGAGCGCGGGCGCGGTGCCAAAGGTGATCGGGTACGGGCTGAGATACTCAAGCGCAATCTGCCTTTTTCCATTTCTGAAATCGAAGAAGCCTGCCCCGGAATCAGTCGCGACATGGTGCGACTGGTGTTACGTACCATGAAGGCCGAGGGTTTGATTGCTCCCACGGGTAAGGGGCGTGGGGCCAAGTGGGTCAGCCTGACAAAAACAAAGCAAGTACAAGGAGATCAGTTCTGATGGTTTTCAGCGAAGACTCACGCGTCAAAATCCCCTGCATCCTGCATCTGGTGCGGCTTGGCTACCGCTATCTTTCCCTGAAAGGTGCCACTTGGGATGAAGACACCAACATCTTCCCGGAGCAGTTCCGCATCGCCATCGCCCGCATCAACCCGGAGATGGAGGCCGATGACATCACCCGATTGCTGGCCGACGTCAAACTCCTGCTGGATAACGAAGACCTCGGTAAAGCTTTTTACGAAAAGCTCACCGAACGCTCAGGCATTCGGCTGATCGATTTCGAGAACTTCGACAACAACAGCTTTCACGTCGTCACCGAGCTCACCTGCAAGAACGGCGACGATGAGTTTCGGCCCGACATCACCTTGCTCATCAACGGTATGCCTTTGAACTTTATCGAGGTCAAGAAGCCCAACAACCGCGAAGGCGTGCTGGCCGAACGCAACCGTATCATTACGCGCAGCCGCAATCCGCGCTTCCGTCGCTTCATCAACATTACACAGTTGATGGTGTTCTCCAATAACATGGAATACGACGACGGTTCGCCACAACCCATCGAGGGCGCGTTCTACGCCAGCCCGTCCTATGATGCGCCGGTCTTCAACCACTTCCGCGAAGAAGAAACACTGGATCTGGCCAAGTTGCTGGCCGGTGAAGATGACCTCATCGAAAACGAGGTACTGCGCGACAACAACCTCAACGTCATCAAACACAGCCCCGAATTCATCAGCAACAAAGCGCCCGACACACCGACCAATCGCATCTGCACCTCGCTGTTCAGCCGTGACCGATTGGCCTTCCTGTTGCGGTTCTCGCTGGTTTATGTGAACGAAACCGACGGCCTGCAAAAGCACGTCATGCGCTACCCGCAGCTCTTCGCCACCAAAGCGATTGAACGCAAGCTCGATGCGGGCGTACGCAAGGGCATCATCTGGCACACGCAGGGCAGCGGCAAAACCGCGCTGGCCTACTACAACACCCGTTTTCTGACACATTACTTTCAGCAAAAGGGCGTCATCCCCAAGTTCTACTTCATCGTCGACCGGCTTGATCTGCTCACCCAGGCACAGCGCGAATTTTCCGGTCGCGGGCTGGTGGTGCACACCATCGACAGCCGCGAAGCCTTCGCCCGCGACATCAAAACCACTCAAGTGCTGCACAACCACAGCGGCAAGCCTGAAATCACCGTGGTCAACATCCAGAAATTTCAGGATGACCCTGATGTGGTCCGCACCGAGGATTACGACGTCAGCATCCAGCGCGTCTATTTCCTCGACGAGGTGCACCGCAGCTACAACCCGCAGGGCAGCTTTCTTGCCAACCTCAGCCAGTCCGACCGCAACGCCATCAAGATCGGGCTGACTGGTACGCCGCTATTGGGCGACGATTACAATTCCCGCGCGCTGTTTGGCGATTACATCCACAAGTACTACTACAACGCCTCCATCGCCGACGGCTACACCCTGCGCCTGATCCGCGAAGAGATCGCCACCAACTACAAAATCACTTTGCAAGAGGCGCTCGCCGCTGTGGAGTTGCAACAGGGCGACATCGACCGCAAGCTCATCTACGCCCACCCGAAATTTGTCGAACCCATGCTCGATTACATCGTGCGTGATTTTGAGAAAAGCCGCAGCGCATTGGGCGACGCCAGCATCGGCGGCATGGTGATTTGCGACAGCGCCGACCAAGCGCGCCAGATGTCCCTGATATTCCACACCGTCTACGCAGTCCAGCCCACACCGGCTTATGAAGTACGGGATTCCGCCCAAGAAGTGATCGCCGCCGCACAGCCAGACAGTTACGCCGCCCGCACCCTGCTGGAGAACCGCGCAAAAAGCGCCGCGCTGATCCTGCACGACGTGGGTAGCAAGGATGAACGCAAGCAATGGGTAGAAGACTTCAAGGCGGGCAAGATCGACTTGCTGTTCGTCTACAACATGCTGCTCACCGGTTTTGATGCAAAACGTTTGAAAAAGCTCTACCTTGGCCGGGTGATCCGTTCGCACAATCTGCTGCAAGCGCTCACCCGTGTGAACCGCACCTACAAGGATTTCCGCTACGGCTACGTGGTCGATTTCGCCGACATCCGCAAAGAATTCGACGCCACCAACCGGGCCTATTTCGACGAGCTGCAAGCCGAGTTGGGCGACGAGATCGAGCACTACTCCAACCTGTTCAAATCCACTGAGGAAATCGCGCAGGAAATTGAAGCCATCAAGGACATCCTGTTCAGCTTCAACATCGAAAACGCCGAGGTCTTCTCACAGCAGATCAGCCAGATTCAAGACCGCGCCACGGTGCAAGCGCTCAAAAAAGCGCTGGCCGATGCGCGCAACCTCTACAACCTGATCCGCCTGCAGGGTGACTATGCGCAGCTTCAGCAACTCGACTTCCACAAGCTGGGCCAGATCTACCGAGAAACCTGCAACCACCTCGACCTGCTCAACCTGAAAGAAACCATCGAATCAGCTACCGACACGAGTAATTTACTGAACGTTGCGCTGGAAGATATTCTCTTCATGTTCACCAAGATCGGCGAAGAAGAGCTGGTGCTGGCCGACCAGCTCAAGAACACGCTGCGCCAAACCCGTGAAGCGCTGGCCGACAACTTCGATCAGCACGACCCCAAGTTCATCACCCTCAGGGAAGAACTGGAGCGGCTGTTCAAGAAAAAGAAGTTGAGCGAAGTCACCCAGGACGAAATGAACGCCAACATCGGCGCACTGGGTGCCATTCACGACCAAGTCAAAGAGCTCAACCGCCAGAACAACCAGCTGCGCGCCAAATACCAAGGCGATGCCAAATACACCCGCATCCACAAGCGTTTGCAAGAACGCGGCGCGCTGTCGCAAACCGAGCGCAAGCTTTTTGAAGCCTTGAGCGGCGTCAAGCAGCAGGCCGACGAACAGGTACTGCAAAACACCCAGCTACTGGATAACGAAAGCTACTTCGAACGCATGATGCAACCCATCGTCATCGGCGAATTCCAGACGCGCCAGCGCATCACACTCACCCCCGATGCCTCCCGCAGCATCAACCATCTGGTGGTGGACGAATACATGAATGAATTTTCTGCAGGCGCTCGCAGCGCTTACAGAACAGGAGCATCGCTTTGATAACGCAAGAATTTGAACAACGTACCCGCGAACTGATCGACAGCCTCAAAACCATCTGCGCCACCTATGGTCTCGGCAACGACGGCAACGAATTCAAGATCATCACCCAGGTCTTTCTCTATAAATTTCTCAACGACAAATTCGCCTTCGAAGCCAAGAAAATCCGCCCCGAGCTCGCGCAGGGCGATAAATGGGAACAAGCCCTCGCTGCCTTAAGCACCGACGAAATGGACATGCTGCAACTGCAGATGGGGCCAGACACTGCCCGCTTAAAACCCGAGCACTTCATCGCCCATCTGTGGAACCGCCAGACCGCGCCGGAATTCGCCAAGCTGTTTGACGACACCCTGCGCGACATCGCCATCAGCAACAACGACATTTTCGCGGTGAAAACCGATGGCGGCGCGAAAATCACTCTGTTCGACCGCGTCAGCGAATTCATCACCGACCCCTCCAAGCGCGACGCCTTCTGCCGCGCCCTCATCAACAAGCTGGGCGACTTCAGCTTTGAGCGCATCTTCACGCAGAAGTACGACTTCTACGCCGCGCTGTTTGAATACCTGATCAAGGATTACAACAAAGACAGCGGCGGCAAATACGCCGAGTACTACACCCCGCACGCCGTCGCCAAGATCATGGCCGCCATCCTCGTCCCCGAAAATGTGCGCGGCAAAATCAACAACGTGAGTTGCTACGACCCCTCGGCCGGTTCCGGCACCCTGTTAATGAACATCGCCCATGCCATCGGCGAACAACGCTGCAGCATTTATTCGCAGGATATTTCGCAGAAATCCTCCAGCCTGCTGCGTCTGAACCTGATTTTGAACAACCTGGTGCATTCCATCCCCAACATCATCCAGGGCAACACCATGCTGCATCCTTACCACCGGGACGGCAAGGCGCTGAAACAGTTCGACTACATCGTCAGCAATCCCCCGTTCAAGATGGATTTCTCCGATTTCCGCAACGAGCTGGACAGCAAAGAACATCAAGAGCGTTTCTTCGCAGGGGTACCCAACATTCCCAAGCAGGCCGTCGACAAAATGGCCATCTACCAGCTCTTTTTGCAGCACATCATTTATTCCTTGAAACCCGGCGGCAAAGCAGCGGTCGTGGTGCCGACCGGCTTCATCACTGCGCAAAGCGGCATCGACAAAGGCATCCGCCAGCATCTGGTGGATAACAAGATGCTGGCCGGTGTGGTTTCCATGCCCAGCAACATCTTCGCCACCACGGGCACCAATGTGTCCATCCTGTTTATCGACAGCGCAAATAAGCAAGGCGTGGTGCTGATCGACGCCTCCAACCTCGGCACCAAGGTCAAAGACGGCAAGAACCAGAAAACCCTGCTGTCCACCGCAGAAGAAGACCGCATCATCGCCACCTTCAACAGCAAACAGACGGTGGAAGATTTCTCGGTGGTGGTGAGTTATGACGAGATCGCCGCCAAGAATTACAGCTTGAGTGCGGGGCAGTATTTCGAGGTGAAGATTGAATATTCAGACCTCACGCCCGCACAGTTCTCCGCGAAAATGCAGGGTTTTACCAGCAATCTCGACAAACTGTTCAAAGAGTCGGCGGAGTTGGAAAAGGAAATCAAGAAGCAGTTGGCGGGCTTGCACTATGAGTAAATTCGGCACAGAAAACAGCACCACGGAATTCAAGCGGCAACTCAATGATGCGCTGGAAAAAGAAGTGGTGGCTTTTCTCAATTCAGCCAAAGGCGGCGATATTTACATCGGCGTCGATGACGATGGCAAAGTCGTTGGCGTGGCCGATAGTGATGCCCTGATGCTGGCCATATCCGACCGCATCAAAACCAACATCCAGCCCACCTGTCTTGGGCTCTACGATGTTTATGCAGAAGAACACGAAGGGAAAACCATCATCCATGTGGTGGTGACGCGCGGCACCGAAAAACCCTATTACCTCAAGCGCTACGGCCAATCACCTGCAGGCTGCTACGTTCGCGTGGGCAGTGGCGTACAACCCATGACTACCGGCATGATCGATCAAGTCTATGCCGGACGGGTTCGCAACTCACTGCGCAACATCCCCGCGCCCACCACGCTCAAGCTCGCGTTCCAGCAACTGAAAATCTACTATCAGGAAAAAGGCTTCGAGATCAACGACGCCTTTTTGCACAATCTCGACCTCTACGTACCAGAGAGCGAACGGCTCAACTACGCTGCCTACCTGCTGGCCGACACCAACAGTATTTCCATCAAGGTCGCCAAATATGCGGGCACCGACAAATGCGACCTGATCGAAAATCAAGAATACGGCTACTGCTCACTGCTCAAGGCCACGCACCGCGTGCTCGACAAGCTGGAAATCGAAAACCGTACCTTCACCCGCATCACTGGCGCGGCAGAGCGCGAGCAACGCCGTCTGTTCAATGCCCGCGCTCTGCGCGAAGCGCTGATCAACGCCATCATCCATAACGACTACGCCGCCGAAGTGCCGCCTTTGGTGGAGATTTACGCAGACCGGATCAGCATCACCTCCTACGGTGGGCTGTTGAGTGGTTTGAGTTTGGAGGAATGCCTGAGCGGCCGCTCCATGCCTCGCAACCGCGAACTGATGCGCGTGTTTCGAGACATGGAACTGGTCGAACACCTGGGGTCAGGTATGCGGCGTATTTTGAATGCCTACGACAGCAGCATTGTTCATATCAGCGAACACTTTTTTGAACTGCGCTTTCCGATGGATGAGCGCGCACTCGAAATCGCCAGTGAAGGGACAGCAGAGTCAGGGGCAGAGTCAGGGGCAGAGTCAGGGGCAGAGTCGCTACGGCTGCGGATACTGCTGTTGTTGCAGGCCACGCCGTTGTCCAAAGCAGAGCTGGCCCGAGAATTGGGTCTTAACAGCGTCACAGGCGCACTGAACCGCTCGGCAGGTGCCTTACTGGAACAAGCCTTGATTGAGAGAACCCTACCGAACAAACCAAATAGCCGCTTGCAAAAATACCGGCTGACGCTGGCGGGGCGGCAGTGGCTTGAGTTTGGCGGAGTGTTAGAACCGGATGCTGTTGGTGGGAGTGGTTCGGAATGAGTGACTTTATGACCACTATCGTGAGCGTTGCCGAAGTTTTTGATGGGCCGCACGCAACGCCAGAAAAGATAGACGAGGGGCCGTTTTTTATGAGCATTTCCAGCCTAGAAAATGGGCGACTTGATCTATCGAAGTCTGCTCACCTCAGCGAAGTGGATTTCAAAAAATGGACAAAGCGAGTTACTCCGCGAAAAGGCGACCTGCTGTTCTCTTATGAAACTCGATTGGGCGAAGCAGCCCTGATGCCAGATGGCGTCAGAGCATGTTTGGGTCGTCGCATGGGCTTGTTGCGCCCGCGCGCAGAAAAGGTGATTCCAGAGTACCTTCTTTACGCCTATCTATCGCCAGCCTTTCAGCAAACCATTGTTGCCAACACCATTACTGGCGCAACAGTGGACAGGATTGCGCTGAATGAAATGCCGGATTTTGGCATCCGCATACCTAACCTTGAGGAACAAAAAAATGTCGCCAGCCTATTGAAGAAGATTGACGCCAAAATCGACTGCAACAATCGCATCAATGCCGAGCTGGAGGCGATGGCAAAGACGCTGTACGACTACTGGTTCGTGCAGTTCGATTTCCCCGACGCCAACGGCAAACCCTACAAATCCTCCGGCGGCAAGATGGTCTACAACCCCACCCTGAAACGGGAGATTCCGGCGGGGTGGGAGGACGGCACTATTGGAAGTCTGATTTCTCTTGAGTACGGCAAGGGACTAAAGGCTGAAAACAGAACAGGGAGTGGGTATCCCGTTATTGGATCAAATGGGGTGGTGGGTTATCACTCAGAGCACCTTGTGGAAGGGCCCGGTATCGTCGTCGGTCGTAAAGGTACTGTCGGTGCCGTTACGTTCATCCACACCGATTTCTTCCCGATTGACACAACTTACTACGTTAAACCCATCTCGAAGATTGGGTTTCTCTATTTGAAATATCTTTTGTCTTCGCTTGGTCTTGAGAAAATGAACAGCGACAGTGCTGTTCCTGGCTTGAATCGTGAAGCCGCACTCAGAATCGCTACTGCGCTTCCACCGACAATTCTGATCCAAGATTTTGAGCGAAGAACTGCCGCTGTTTTCAGCAAATTGCATATCTTGGAACAGGAAAGCCAGCAACTCGCCCAACTCCGCGACTGGCTTCTCCCCCTGCTGATGAACGGCCAGGTCACAGCAGCGTAAAGGAGGCCAGTATGAGCGATCAACCCGTTGCCCTCACGCCCACCGATTACGCCGCCTTGCTGGGCGACATCAAGCAGCGTGTGCGCCATGCGCAAACGCGGGCGATGCCAGCCGTCAGCCAACATTTGAAGCGCACCTATGCCGACAACGAGCTGGAGCGCGAGGCAACTGTTAAGCCGTACTTAATGGTTCAAACCGAGGGCGAGCGCGAAGTTCAGCGCAAGGTGGATCACTACAGCTTACAGGCCAAGAATTACCTGACCGAACATGAGATGGCCCAGTTGCAGCGGCTGGTGTCGGCCTATCTCGATGTGGCCGAGGATATGGCGCTGCGCAAAATCCCGATGACCATGCAAGACTGGGAAAAACGCCTGAACCGCTTCATTGAGGCGACCGACCGGGATGTACTGCAGGACGCAGGCAAGGTGACGGCAGAAATTGCCAAAGCCCACGCGATGAGCGAGTTCGAGAAATACCGCATTGTGCAAGACCGGGTGTTTGAGAGTGATTTTGATCGGGTGATCAAGCAGATCGAGTCCGGCAGCGAACCCGACATTGCCGAGGAATAGCGGAGATGGCCACGAAGAAGAGCACGCCCAGCTGGAGCGACGTCAAGACCAAGCTCGTGGACTTCGACCGCACTGGTTTGCTCGGGCTGCTGCAAGACCTGTACGCGGCCAACAAGGATAACCAAGCTTTCCTCCACGCCCGCCTCAGTCTGGGCGACGACGTGCTCAAACCGTACAAGGTCACCATCGACCGCTGGCTATGGCCCGATGTGTTCAAGAATCAGGATACCTCGGTCGCCAAGGCCAAAAAGCCGATCGCCGATTACAAAAAAGCCATTGGCCAAGCGGAAGGTCTGGCCGAACTGATGGTGTTTTATTGCGAACGGGCAGCGGGTTTCAGCAATGATGTTGGACTACAGGATGAGGGCTACTTCGACGCGCTGGTGCGAATGTTCGAGCACGCATTAAAAACCATCGCCAGTTTGGCCGACGCGCAACGCCAGCCCTTATGGGACAGGCTGGATACCGTGCGCAGCACCTGCCACAACTTCGGCTACGGAGTGGGTGATGAGATGGACGACTTGCTTGCCGAGTACGGGGCCGATGAGTGAACGCGATCAGTTGGCCGCACTGCAAGCTGAAAACGCCCGCCTGATCGCGCTGCTGGACGCTCACGACATCGAATGGCGTTTGCCGCCGGAGCCACCCCCAACTGAACCAGCGCCGCCCGCCACGGAGCCAGAATCATCTCGTTTTTCCACCGCCGAAAAAATGTCGATATTTCGTCGGTTGTTTCGTGGCCGCACCGACGTCTACCCAATCCGCTGGGAAAGCAAAACCACCGGCAAATCCGGCTACGCACCGGCATGTGGCAACGAGTGGCTGGCAGGTGTTTGCGAAAAGCCGCGCATCAAATGCGGGGAATGCAATAACCGTCTGCTGATTCCCTTGTCAGATCAGGTGATCTACGAGCACCTTGCCGGTAAGCGGACGGTCGGCGTCTATCCACTATTGGTCGATGACAGCTGCCATTTTCTCGCCGCTGATTTCGATGAGGCGGAATGGCGCGAGGATGCCAAGGCGTTTTACCAGTCGTGTCACGAACTGGGTGTGCCGGTCGCCCTTGAAATATCGCGCTCTGGCAACGGCGCGCACGCTTGGATTTTCTTCTCCGGCAGCGTATCGGCTCGGGATGCGCGCCGACTCGGCACCGCCATCATCAGCCACACCTGTGCCCGCACTCGCCAACTGAAGCTCGAATCCTACGACCGACTGTTCCCCAATCAGGATTCGATGCCCAAAGGTGGTTTCGGCAATCTCATTGCGCTCCCACTGCAGAAGCATCCGCGCGAGAAGGGCTTCAGTGTGTTCGTCGATGTTGACTTGCGGCCTTACCGGGATCAGTGGGGATTTTTGGCCGCCATCCTGCCAATGCCAGCGCACGATATCGAGCCCACCATTCTGCGAGCGACGGGCAACACGCACCCGCTTGATGTCACCTTCATCGATGAGGAAGATCAGAAAGAACCGTGGAAACGATCCGCATCCGTCAGCAAGAAGCTCGTCGGGTCAATGCCGAAGTCGCTCACGGTAACGCTGGCCAACCTGATCTATTTCGAGAAGGCACAACTGCCGCAGTCGCTGGCGAACCGGCTGATTCGTTTGGCGGCCTTCCAGAATCCGGAGTTTTACAAGAAGCAGGCGATGCGTTTTTCGGTGTGGGATGAACCTCGGGTGATCGGATGCGCCGAAAACTATCCCAATCACATCGCATTGCCGCGCGGCTGTCTGGATGCCGCGCTGGAGTTGCTTCGTGACAATTCCATTGACTGCGAACTGATCGACGAGCGATACACAGGGACACCGCTGGAGGTGGCTTTTGCCGGTACTTTGCGGCTGGATCAGGAATTCGCCGTCGCCGCCATGCTGCATCACGATGCAGGCGTTCTGTGCGCACCGACGGCTTTTGGCAAAACGGTTACTGCTGCGGCGATGATTGCGCGCCGTGGTGTGAACACGTTGGTGCTGGTGCATCGAACCGAATTGCTCAAGCAATGGCAGGAGCGCTTGCAATCATTCTTGGGTGTTGGCAAAGGGGTGGTCGGCACCATCGGTGGCGGCAAGGCCAAGCCGACAGGCAAAATCGACATCGCGGTGATGCAATCGCTGTCGCGTCAGGGTGAAGTCAATTCGCTGGTCGAAAACTACGGTCACGTGATCGTGGACGAATGCCATCACGTCGGCGCCGCATCGTTTGATGCGATTCTGAAGCAGGCCAAAGCCAAATACGTGCTCGGCCTGACGGCCACGCCAATTCGCCGCGATGGCCAGCAGCCGATAATTTTCATGCAATGCGGGCCAACTCGGCACACTGCCGCCAAGCCAACGGGTGCGCCGCACGATCTGGCGGTCACGCCGTGCACCTTGCACTCGCGGATTGACTTGCCGCAGGAAGCCGGGATTCAGGATGTATTCCGGCACCTTGCCATTGATCAAGCCCGAACCGACGCGATTGCTTCCGTGGTCATCAACGCCTATGGTCAAGGCCGGAAAGTGCTGGTGCTGACGGAGCGCACCGAACATCTTGATGCCATTCAAACCGCCTTGGGTGGCAAGGTGCCATCCTTGTTTGTCCTGCACGGGCGGATAGCCAAGAAGCAGCGTGCCATCCTGATCGCGGAACTCAACGCGCTGCCGCCCGATGCCCCGCGCGTTCTATTGGCAACCGGCAAACTGGTTGGCGAAGGATTCGACCATCCGCCGCTGGACACCTTGGTGCTGGCAATGCCGGTTTCGTGGAAGGGAACGTTGCAGCAATACGCAGGCCGCCTCCACCGCGAGCACGCAACCAAGACCGACGTGCGCATCATCGATTTCGTCGATACCGGTCACCCGGCATTGCTGCGGATGTGGGAAAAACGCCAGCGCGGTTATCGGGCGATGGGCTACCGAATGGCTGATGAAAGGGGTGCAAATTGACGCGGAACCCTCGCCATGCCTCACAATCCCGCGCCATTGCGTTTAATCTTGGGAGTCCACAAAACGATTGGTCAGCCACACGCCACCAATGAAGGCTCCACATGGGGCCGCATGAGGAGAACGACCTAACAAAATCAACAAGTTAGGTGATTCTCCTCAGCACATAGGGCCGCATAGGACACCTTGTGTCGGGCTGCAGTCAGGGTAACATTGAGGGTAACTC
>CAIJIT010000285.1 GCA_903820745.1 uncultured Burkholderiales bacterium | reverse complement strand
TCGCTGGTACCAAGGCGGGCGTCGACAAGGCTTGCGAAGTCTTGAAAGCCGCCGGCGCCAAGCGCGCCTTGCTGCTGTCGGTGTCGGCACCGTTCCATTCGAGCCTGATGAAACCAGCGGCTGAAGCGCTCAAGCTCAGGCTCGCCAGCACCGGCTTTTCAGCAATGCAGTTCCCGGTGATCAACAACATCGACGTCGCTTCGGTTGCCGACGCTGCGGTCCTGCGCCAGGCGCTTTATGCCCAGGCCTTCGGCGCGGTGCGCTGGGTCGAGGTGGTGCAGGCTTTGAAGGGCCTGGGGCTGACTCATATCATCGAGTGCGGGCCCGGCAAGGTGTTGGCCGGCATGATCAAGAGAATTGACGCCGACATCGTGACGGCAACGGTACTCGATCCGGCAACGCTGGCGCAAGCGCGCGAGCTGCTGGGCTGAAAGGCAAAGCAATGACTGACCCAACAAGCAAGCGCCAGGTCGCGCTCGTCACCGGCGCCAGCCGCGGTATCGGCCGCGCGATTGCGCTGACGCTGGCCGAGCAGGGCTATATCGTCATCGGCACCGCGACCAGCGAGGTCGGAGCCGCCGGCATCAGCGCGGCCCTGGCGGCCCATGGCGGCCGCGGGCTGCTGCTCGACGTCAACGATGCCCCGGCAGTTGAGGCGGCCATCGAAGCGATCATCAAGCTCGATGGCGGCCTGCAGGTGCTGGTCAACAATGCCGGCATCACCCGCGACACCTTGGCGATGCGCATGAAGGACGAGGACTGGGATGCGGTGCTCGACACCAACTTGAAGGCCGTGTTCCGCATGAGCCGGGCCGTGATGCGCTTGATGATGAAGCAGCGCTATGGCCGCATCATCAACATCACTTCGGTGGTTGGTGCTTCGGGCAACGCGGGCCAGGCCAATTACGCTGCGGCCAAGGCCGGTGTGGCGGGCATGACGCGCGCGCTGGCCCGTGAACTGGGCAGCCGCGGCATCACCGTCAACTGCGTGGCCCCCGGTTTCATCGCCACCGACATGACCGAAAGCCTGCCCGAAGCCCAGAAACTGGCGCTGCTGGCGCAAATTCCTGTCGGCCGTTTGGGGGACCCTAGGGAAATTGCTGATGCGGTTGTCTTCCTCGCATCACCGAAGGCGGCCTACATTACCGGCACGGAGTTGCATGTCAATGGTGGCATGTACATGAACTGAAGTGAATTGCAGCAGTCGGGCATTTGCCTTGCTGCGCACCGGATTTGCCCGGCCGGTGAGGGCTCCAAATTGACTCGACGCTTGTCAAGCAAGCGAGTCGCTTCGGAGGCCTTAGAATCCCGGGCTGTTCCAGTCAAATTTTTTCCCGGAGAAGTCATGAGTGATATCGAAGCACGCGTCAAAAAAATCATTGCAGAGCAACTCGGAGTGCCTGAGTCTGATGTCACCCATGAGAAGGCTTTCGTTGCCGATCTGGGTGCGGACTCGCTCGACACGGTTGAGTTGGTGATGGCGCTTGAAGACGAATTCGGCATCGAAATCCCCGATGAAGAAGCCGAGAAGATCACCACCGTCCAATTGGCGATCGACTACGCAGTCAACAACCAGAAGGCCTGAGCTTCGCGCTCGGCCTTGGTCAACCGATTTTCCATAAACGCATGAGCCGTCGTCGCGTCGTCGTCACCGGTCTCGGCCTTGTCAGTCCCGTGGGTAGCACGGTGACCGAAGGCTGGGCCAATATCCTGGCCGGCAAGTCCGGCATTGACCGCATCACCCGCTTTGATGCCAGCGCCTTTTCCTGCCATATCGCAGGCGAGGTGAAGGGCTTCAATGTGGAGGATTACCTTCCTGCCAAGGAAGCGCGGCATATGGATACTTTCATCCATTACGGCTTTGCGGCATCGGTTCAGGCAGTGCAGGACGCGGGTCTGCGGACCGGCGACCAGTTGACTGAAGTCGAAGCCGAGCGCATCGGCGTGCTGGTGGGCTCGGGCATCGGCGGTTTGCCGCTGATCGAGGAAACCCATGGCGAGTTGATGGCGCGTGGCCCGCGTCGGGTGTCGCCGTTCTTCGTGCCGGCCTCGATCGTCAACATGATCTCCGGTCATGTGTCGATCAAGTTCGGCTTTCAAGGACCGAATCTGGCGATTGCCACTGCTTGTTCGACCGGCTTGCATTCGATCGGCATGGCCGCTCGGCTGATCGAATATGGCGATGTCGACGTGATGGTGGCCGGCGGCGCTGAAGCGACCGTGTCGCCGCTGGGTCTGGGTGGTTTTGCCTCAGCGCGTGCGCTGTCAACCCGCAACGACGATCCCGCGACCGCATCCCGTCCCTGGGACAAGGACCGCGACGGTTTCGTGCTCGGCGAGGGCGGCGGCGTGATGGTGCTCGAAGAATATGAGCATGCCAAGAAGCGCGGCGCCAAGATCTATGCCGAGCTGTCGGGCTTCGGCATGGGGGCTGATGCTTACCATATGACCGCGCCTTCGGTCGATGGCCCGAAGCGTTCGATGCTGGCAGCCTTGCGCAATGCCGGTCTGAACGGCGAGCAGATTCAATACATGAACGCCCATGGCACATCGACGCCCTTGGGTGATCTGAACGAAACCAATGCGATCAAGCTGGCCTTCGGTGCCCATGCCAGGGATTTGGTGATCAGCTCGACCAAGTCGATGACCGGCCATCTGCTCGGTGGGGCAGGGGGCATCGAATCGGTATTCACCGTGCTGGCGCTGCGCGATCAGGTCGCCCCGCCGACGATCAATATCTTCAACCAGGATCCCGAGTGCGACCTGGATTACTGCGCCAACGAAGCGCGGCCGATGAAGATCGATTACGCCGCCAAGAACAACTTTGGTTTTGGCGGCACCAACGGAACCTTGATCTTCAAACGTTTCGTCTGAACTGCATCCCGTATGAGGCCCGAGGCCGGAATGCGGGACTGCTGATATGCCGCGCAGCTCGCCCGCTTTCGAAGTCGCCGTACGCAATCAGCCCAGGTTGCAACTGTTGATCGCGGCCCTTGTCTCCTGCGCTGCGACTTGCGCCTTGCTGGCAGTGATGGCGCATCAGCCCAAATTCTGGCCTTGGTTTGAGCTGGTGCTGCTTTGCGGCTTGCTGGCCTGGCGCATGGCACGAGTGACGCCACGTCAGCTGCAATGGGATGGTCAGGTCTGGCGCCTTGCCCCGGCCGGACTGAACGAGCCCGGCCCGGCCACTTCGATCGAGGTGGTGATCGACTTCGGATCCTGGATCCTGCTACGTGCCCGTGCAACTCAGGGCCTCAGCTTCAAACGCATCTATCTTCCGATGTCTCAGGCAGTCAATCCGGGTTCATGGGGTTTGTTCAGGGCCACGCTGTTTTCGGCCAAGACAGACCAATGAGTCATGTGGGTATTGCAACGGGGCTCTTGAATTTTTTCCGGAAGGCCCCAAAATCGGCAGGGTCCAGCGACTGGGGCAGTTCGACCCTGGTCATCGTTCCAATTCTTTTGTGAGCAGTCAAATGATGTCTCCACTGTCTGTCTCCCGGCTGTCGGCTGTCTTGCTGAGCTTGAGCCTTTTGATCTTGCCCGGTCAAGTGCCCGCACAGTCGCGCGACCTGCCGGATTTCACCGAGCTGGTCGAACGCGTCGGCCCGGCCGTTGTGAATATCCGCACCACCGAGCGCATGCGCACGGCCGCCGGCGCCAACGGCATGCCGGAAATCGACGAGCAGATGCAGGATTTCCTGCGCCGCTTTGGCATTCCGGTGCCGAATCAACGCCGCGGTGCCCCGCGTGGCGGAGGCGATGATGAAGCGCAGCAACCGCAGCGCCGAGGCATCGGTTCGGGCTTCATTCTCAGTGGCGATGGCTATGTGATGACCAATGCCCATGTCGTCGACGGGGCAGACGAGGTCTGGGTGACCCTTACCGACAAGCGCGAATTAAAGGCCAAGCTGATCGGTGCCGATCGACGCAGCGACATCGCGGTGCTCAAGATCGAAGCGAGCAGCTTGCCGGCCGTCAAGATTGGCGATGTCAGCCGGCTCAAGGTCGGCGAATGGGTGATGGCCATCGGTTCGCCCTTCGGCTTTGACAACAGCGTCACCGCCGGCATCGTCAGCGCCAAGGCGCGTGACACTGGCGACTTCCTGCCATTGATCCAGACCGATGTCGCGATCAATCCCGGTAACTCGGGCGGGCCCTTGCTGAATATGCGCGGCGAGGTGGTCGGCGTTAATTCGCAGATCTACAGCCAGTCGGGCGGCTTCATGGGCATCTCGTTTGCTATCCCGATCGACGAAGCGATCCGCGTTTCGGACCAGTTGCGCGGCAGCGGTCATGTCGTGCGCGGCTTCATCGGCGTAGCACCGGATGACTTGAGCAAGGAAGTGGCCGAATCGATCGGTCTGGGCAAGGCCTCGGGTTCATTGATCCGCAGCGTCAGCCCCGGCGGCGCTGCGGCCAAGGCAGGCATTGAAGCGGGTGACGTGATCACCAAAATCGACGGCAAGCAGATCGAAAAATCCACCGATCTGCGCCGTGTCATCGCCGGGATCAAGCCCGGTGCCAAGGTCAGCGTGCAGGTCTTCAGGCGCGGCGCTTACAAGGACTTGAGCATGACCGTCGGCGAAATGCCGGATGACCGGGCGCAGGCCGCAGGCGAGCCCGAGTCCAAGGGCGCGGCCAAGGCGACTGCCTTGTTCGGCTTGACAGTAGCCGACCTCAGCGAAGCGCAAAAGCGCGAACTGAAGGTCAGCTCGGGCGTTCGGGTCGAAACAGCATCGGGCGTGGCCGCCCGAGCCGGGCTGCGGCAGGGCGATCTGATCCTGTCGGTCGACAACACCGAAGTCAACAGCGCCAAGCAGTTCCAGGCAGTGCTGGCCAAGCTCGACAAAGCCAAGGTCATCAATCTGCTGGTGCGGCGCGAAGATGTGGTCAGCTTCGTCTTGCTGCGTCCGGCGCGTTGATCCACTCGTGGGAATAGCCCACCGCGGCTTTTGGCTACAATAGACCTCCAACAGGCAGCTCCCACGGCGCTGCCTGGAAGGCGCGTCACCGTTTCGACGTGCCTTTTTTGTTTCCGGCTTGCCGCTGACGCGGCCGCAACCGCTGCCCGGTTGAGGGCCTGCAACGCAAGGGCTGAAGTCCTTGTACCTCCAGCCGAGCCTCGCTAGACAACGCATGAATCACATTCGAAATTTTTCCATCATCGCCCACATCGACCACGGCAAGAGCACGCTGGCGGATCGCATCATCCAGCGCTGCGGTGGACTTTCGGATCGCGAGATGGAAGCGCAGGTGCTCGATTCGATGGACATCGAGCGCGAGCGCGGCATCACCATCAAGGCCCAGACCGCATCGCTGCAATACAAGGCCCAGGATGGTCAGACCTACAACCTGAATCTGATCGACACCCCGGGCCATGTCGACTTCTCCTATGAAGTCAGCCGCAGTCTGAGCGCTTGCGAAGGCGCGCTGCTGGTCGTCGACGCCAGCCAGGGCGTGGAAGCGCAGACCGTGGCGAACTGCTACACGGCGCTCGAACTCGGCGTTGAAGTCGTGCCGGTGTTGAACAAGATGGACCTGCCCAACGCCGATCCGGAGCAGGCCAAGACCGAGATCGAGGATGTGATCGGCATCGACGCCGCCGACGCGATCCCTTGCAGTGCCAAGACCGGCATGGGCATCGACGAGATCCTCGAAGCCGTGATCGCGCGCATTCCGCCGCCGCAAGGCATCGTCGAAGCGCCGCTGCGGGCGATGATCGTCGACAGCTGGTTCGACAACTATGTCGGCGTCGTGATGCTGGTGCGGGTCGTTGACGGCATTCTGAAGAAAGGCGAACGCATCCGCATGATGGCGTCGAACGCCGTTTACCCGGCGGACAGCCTGGGCGTTTTTGCGCCGAAGTCCGAGCCGCGTGATCAGCTCAATGCCGGTGAGGTCGGATTCATCATCGCCGGCATCAAGGAGTTGCAGGCGGCCAAGGTCGGCGATACGGTCACGCTGGAAAAAAAGCTGCCCAACAACCTCGGCCCGGCGACTGAAGCTTTGCCGGGCTTCAAGGAAATCCAGCCACAGGTTTTCGCCGGGCTCTACCCGACCGAAGCGAGCGAATATGACCAGCTGCGCGATGCGCTGGAAAAGCTCAAGCTGAACGATTCATCGCTGCGTTACGAGCCCGAGGTGTCGCAGGCGCTGGGCTTCGGTTTCCGCTGCGGCTTCCTCGGCCTGCTGCATATGGAAATCGTGCAGGAACGGCTTGAGCGCGAGTTCGACCAGGATCTGATCACCACCGCACCGAGCGTCGTCTATGAAGTGCTGCTCGGCAGCGGCGAAGTGATCAAGGTCGAGAACCCGTCGAAGATGCCCGAGCTCGGCCAGATCGAGGAGATCCGCGAGCCCATCGTCACCGTGCACCTGTATATGCCGCAGGACTATGTCGGCCCGGTGATGACGCTGGCCAACCTGAAGCGCGGCAACCAGCTGAACATGGCTTATCACGGCCGTCAGGTGATGCTGACCTATGAGATGCCACTGGCCGAAATCGTGCTGGACTTCTTCGACAAGCTCAAGAGCGTCTCGCGCGGTTATGCCTCGATGGACTACGAGTTCAAGGAATACCGTGCCTCCGATGTGGTCAAAGTCGACATCCTGATCAATGGCGACCGGGTCGATGCGCTCTCGATCATCGTGCACCGGGTGCAGAGCAATTTCCGCGGCCGCGGTGTGGCTGCCAAGATGCGCGAGCATATTCCGCGCCAGATGTATGACGTGGTGATCCAGGCAGCCATCGGCTCCAATATCATCGCGCGGGAGAGCATCAAGGCTTTCCGCAAGAACGTGCTGGCAAAATGCTATGGCGGCGATGTCTCGCGCAAGCGCAAGCTGCTGGAGAAACAAAAAGCCGGCAAGAAGCGCATGAAACAGATCGGTTCGGTCGAGGTGCCCCAGGAAGCGTTCCTGGCCATTCTGCAAGTTGATGATTAAAGAACAATTGATGAGTGCTCTGACTGGAATTCTCTACGCTGGCCTGATCGCCTATCTGGGTGGTTGGTATACCGGCTACTGGAGCGGTAATTTCTCCTTGCTGCTCTTCATCCTGACCTTGGTGACTTCGGTCTACTGGCTGGCCGAGCGCTTCCACTTTCTGCCGGGTCGCGCCAAAGCCGCGGCCGAGTTGCAGGCCAATGATGCCAAACGGCGCCAGTCGCTGGCCACTCAAGGCATCGTGCGGGTCGACGGCGACATCGAAGGCGCGCGCCAGCAGATCCTGCAGCAGCCTTGGTGGCTGGACTGGACTGCCGGTCTGTTTCCGGTGATCCTTGCGGTGTTCTTTTTGCGCTCCTTCCTGTTCGAGCCGTTCAAGATTCCTTCGGGCTCGATGGTGCCGACGCTGCTGGTCGGTGACCTCATTCTGGTCAACAAGTTCCACTACGGCGTTCGCTTGCCGGTGATCAACAAGAAGATCGTCGCCAACAACGATGTGCAGCGTGGCGATGTGATGGTGTTCCGCTTTCCCGAAGACACCAGCATCGACTTCATCAAGCGCGTGGCGGCAATTCCCGGCGACGAGATCAGCTATTTGAACCAGCGCCTGTCGATCAACGGCAAAGAAGTCGCGGTTGAAGCGCAAGGTGATTTCTACGACGAAGACGCGATGGTCTATCGCCCCTTGTTCAATGAAATGCTGGCGGCCAAGCCGCATCAGATGGTGGTTAATCCACAGCGCCAGCCGATGTTTCATCCGGATCGCAAGGGCGGCCCATTCCCGTTCCAGGACAACTGCAAGTACAGCCCCGAGGGTGTGACCTGCAAGGTGCCGGCGGGCTATTACTACATGCTCGGCGACAACCGCGACAACTCGCGCGACTCGCGTTTCTGGGGGTTCGTGCCGGACGAAAATATTGTCGGCAAGGCCTTTTTTGTCTGGATGAATTTCGGCAGCCTGAAGCGCATCGGTTCGATCAATTGAGGACCACCTGAAAACGGGATTGACCCGTTGGCCGCGATGTCAACAATGCGTCGGGTGGAAAATCAGCAGCAGGGCCAGGCAGGTCAAATCAGTCAGCGAGGCATTGGTCTTGTCGGCCTAATGGGCTGGGTGTTGCTGCTTGCCGGTGCAGCGGTGTTGGCAGGGCGTTTGCTGCCGACTTTGCTTGAGTTTTACACGATACAGCGAGTCGTCGACCGTATCGCCCAGGACAATCCAGCAACGCAGTCAGAAGTTCGCGCTGCATTCGATCAGGCCAGGCAGGTCGAGTATTCGGTCCGCAGCATTTCCGGCCAGGACCTGTTGATCGCCAGGGACAATGACAAGTTGCAGATCGGCTTTGCCTACGACAAGCAGATCGAAATCGCCGGCCCGGTATCCTTGTTGATCAAGTACCAGGGCCATTCGCATTGATTGAATATTTCTCTTTCCTCCAGCTGAATTCAGCAATATGACCCCGCAGCTCGCCGCCCTCC
Organism: uncultured Burkholderiales bacterium; assembly: GCA_903820745.1. Classification (GTDB taxonomy): domain Bacteria; phylum Pseudomonadota; class Gammaproteobacteria; order Burkholderiales; family Burkholderiaceae_C; genus Paucibacter_A. Next base: position 2,543 of record CAIJIT010000285.1, on the reverse strand, counting down.
ATCATCGTCTTGGCTATCGCTTCAACCAACCCGAGTTGCTGACGCGCGCGCTGACGCATCGCAGCTTCGGCGTCGAGCACAACGAGCGGCTCGAATTCCTAGGCGATGCAGTCCTGAGCCTGGCGGTTTCGAGCTTGTTGTATGAACAGTTTTCCGGTTCCGATGAGGGCGACCTGACCCGCATCCGTGCCCATCTGGTGCGCGAGGACAGCCTGCACAAGTTGGCCTTGTCGCTCGATCTGCCGCAGGTACTGCGTCTGTCTGATGGCGAAGCCAAGGGCGGCGGCGCGCAACGGCCGTCGATCCTGGCCGATGTGATGGAAGCATTGATCGGCGCGATCTATGTCGACAGCGGTTATGCGGCGGCGCTGGAACTGGTGCGCCGTCTGCTGGCCGAAGTGATCGGCGGCGGCGGTGCCGAGAACTGGGGCAAGGATGCCAAGACTGCCTTGCAGGAATGGTTGCAGGCCCGCCGCTTGGCCGTTCCCGGCTACCGCATTGCCGAGACCCGCGGCCAGGCCCATGCACAGACTTTTGAAGTCGAATGCTCGGTGCCTGCGCTGAGCCTGGCCAAACGCGGTGAGGGCCGCTCAAGGCGGGTTGCCGAACAAGACGCTGCTCGTCGTATGCTTGACGAACTGATTTCCCGTGACAAGCCAGGCTCTGGCTTGCGCGATTGAAGGAGCGGCGTCATTGCCGCATCACCATGACAGAAAATAATTCACCGCCTGACGCTGCATCGCCCCCGGATCAGCCCTTGCCGCAGGACCTGCCTGTATCGATGCCCGAAACGGAGCAGAATTTGCCCCAGTTTCCGCATCTGGCCAAGATGCCTGCGCCGGTGGAGGGGCAGCGCTGCGGCCTGATCGCCATCGTCGGCCGCCCCAATGTCGGCAAGTCGACCTTGTTGAACGCCTTGGTCGGGCAGAAGGTCAGCATCACTTCGGGCAAGGCCCAGACAACCCGCCACCGCATCACCGGTGTGCGCACAATCGAAGAGGCGCAGTTCGTCTTTGTCGACACCCCTGGCTTCCAGACCCGCTACAACGCTGCGCTGAACCGCAATCTGAACCGCACCGTGCATGGTGTGCTCAGCGACGTCGACCTGGTGTTGTTCGTCGTCGAGGCCGGCCGTTTTGGCCTCGAGGATGCCAAGGTGCTGTCGCTGCTGCCAGAAGACAAACCGGTGGTGCTGATCGCCAACAAACTCGACGCGGTGCAGCGCCGGGCCGAAATCGCTCCCTGGCTGAAAAGCATGCAGGAGCGGCGCAACTTCACCGAGTTCGTGCCCCTGTCGGCCAAGAAGGACAGCGATGTGCAGCGCCTGTTCAAGATCCTCAAGCCCTATCTGCCCGAGCAGGGCTGGTTCTATGAGGAAGACGCGCTGACTGACCGCAGCGAAAAATTCCTCGCCAGCGAAATCATCCGCGAAAAGCTGTTCCGCCTGACCGGCGATGAGCTGCCCTACACCTCGACCGTGGTGATCGATAAATGGGAAGACGAAGGCGAGTTACGGCGCATTTCGGCCTCGATCGTGGTCGAACGCGATGCCCACAAAGGCATGATCATCGGCCAGGGAGGTGAACGCCTCAAACGCATCGGTTCCGAAGCGAGGCAGGAGCTCGAACATCTGATGCAGGGACGGGTTTTCCTCGAACTCTGGGTCAAGGTGCGTTCGGGTTGGGCCGACAGCGAGGAGCATCTGCGCAGCTACGGCTACGAGTGATGAAGGCCCGCGCGACGCGCCCACCGAGCATCCAGCAGGCTTATGTGCTGCACCATTACGACTGGAGCGAGTCGAGCCTGATCCTCGACCTCTTCACCCGTGAGCTTGGCCGCATTGCGGTTGTCGCCAAAGGCGCCAAAAGGCCTTATTCGCAACTGCGCGCGGTGCTGCTGCCGTTTCAGCGCATCCAGGTGACCTTGTCCAAGCCGGTCAAATCTGCCGATGGTGGCGATGGCCCCGGCCCCGAAGTCGTGACCTTGCGCGCCGCCGAATGGGCGGGTGGCGCGACGATGCCGGCAGGCGCGGCTTTGTTCTCGGGCTTTTACCTGAACGAGTTGCTGCTCAAACTGCTGGCGCGCCAAGACCCGCACCCGCAGCTGTTCGACGCCTATGCCGAAACCTTGCCGCAACTGCATGCCAGCGAGGATGCGCAATCCCAAGCGGCGCTACGCGCTTTCGAGCTGCGCCTGCTGCGCGAAACGGGGCTGCTGCCCGACCTGAGCTTGGCCACCGTGACGCAACAGCCGCTCGATGCCGCACGCCTTTATCTGCTGTCGCCGGAAGCCGGGCTGGTTCCGGGCGGCGACGATGCGGCAGCTTGCAGCGGCAGCAACTGGGTGCAAATGCAGGCGGCGCTGCTGCACGGCAGCATGGCCGCGCTGCAGCAAGCCTGCGGCCTGGACTTGCCGGCGCTGAAAACCACCCTGCGCGGCATGCTTCACTATCATCTGGGCCAAAAGCCGCTGCGCACCCGGCAGGTGATGCTTGACCTGCAAAAACTTCTCGAAAATAAAGCCTGACATGAATCCATTGGTCG
>CAIJIT010000284.1 GCA_903820745.1 uncultured Burkholderiales bacterium | reverse complement strand
GGTCGTGGATCGGAGAACAAGGTGCCGTTCGTCGCGGCCGTTTCTCTGGATGACAGAGGTCGACCCCGATTTCTGAAGCTCAGCATGGTGAGGGGCTTCACCGCTGACGCCATTGGCAAGTGGGCGAAAGCATCCTTGTCTCCCGACTGCGCGGTCATCAGCGATGGATTGGGTTGCTTTGCCGCCGTGACCGCCGCTGACTGCATCCACTCTCCAGTGGTCGTTGGTGCGCGCAAGCCGCGAGACCTGCCGCAATTTCAATGGGTCAATACGGCTCTTGGCAATCTGAAAACCACATTAGCCGGGGCTTATCACGCATTGAAGTACCGCAAATACGCCGCCCATTACTTGGCTGCATTCGCCTACCGCTTCAATCGACGGTTCGATTTGCGTAAATTGGTAACGGAACTGATCGTTGACGTCGCAAAGTGCGCTCCGTTCACCCAACACAAGGTCAGACACCATACTGAGGCACCTTTCTAATCAGGAAGTGTTTTCACTAGTTTTAGATAAATTAAAGCATTTTTATTGATTGACATTCGGAGCAATATCGACTTTCGAGATGGGCGACTGATCGTTGGTGCCCTTTGGCGAGTTCTTGCGGCGTGAGCGCTCTGGACCCTCAGCAAGCGCCCGCAATGATTGCGAACTGCATGGTCGCCTAGCGGGTCCGCGCAAGCGACTGAGCCCGGCCGAAGTCACTGTGGTCGATTCGCGGCTTTTCTTGGTCTGTGCGCGCTAGAAGTGCCGGGTGCGGCGCCGTCAGGGGACGGGCGAAAAGGCAAGGTGCTGCACAGCAAGCCGCCCAAGAAAAAAGCACCTAATGCTCGTGGCGCTAGGTGCTTCATTCCATTGCTCGTTTGGTGGCCCGGGGCGGAATCGAACCACCGACACGCGGATTTTCAATCCGCTGCTCTACCGACTGAGCTACCAGGCCTTTTCTCGGCGTTTTCGGGGATGGCTGAGCCTGTCCCAAATCAGCGAAGAGGCGAATTCTAGCATCAGTTTCCGTTGTTCCTCTTGTTGCGGCTGTGATCAACGCCGAGTTGCTTGAGCTTGCGATAGAGATGGGTGCGCTCGAGGCCGGTCTTCTCGGCAACGCGGGTCATCGAGCCGTTTTCCTTGGCGAGATGGAATTCGAAATAGGACTTTTCGAAGGCGTCGCGCGACTCGCGCAAGGGCCGATCAAGGTCGAAGGGCTGGATCGACGCCAGGCCGGGAGGCGCTTGCACTGAGTGCTGCGCCAGGCTGTGCATGACCGGCTGCGGGTTGACGCCGCTGCGTGTGAAGCCTGCCATGCCGGCGATGGCAACCGGCCGCGGGGCAGCCTTGACCAGCGCCTGCTCGACCGCACGCAACAGCTTCTGCAAGGTGATCGGCTTTTCAAGAAAGGCGATCGCGCCCAGCTTGGTGGCTTCCACGGCGGTGTCGATGGTGCCGTGGCCGCTCATCATGATCACGGGCATCGTCAACATGCCGATGGCGCCCCATTCCTTCAGCAAGGTGATGCCGTCGACATCGGGCATCCAGATGTCGAGCAGGACCAGATCAGGGCGGAGTCGCTCGCGTACGGCGCGCGCTTGCGCAGCGTTCTCGGCGATTTCGATCGTATGACCCTCATCGCTGAGGATTTCTGACAACAGGGCACGGATGCCAAGTTCGTCGTCGACTACAAGAATTGTTGCCATGGATACCTACTATGCGGGATATTGCACTGCGCCAACTTCGGCCATTGCTGTCGCGAGTTTTGAAAAGGACAAGGAAACTTGTGCGCCAATCACAGGCAGGGCCTCATCTGCCTGCAGATGCAGGTTCGACAAACGGATGCGGGCGCCATGCTCATCAGCTATTTTCTTCACAACGGCCAAGCCCAGGCCGGTGCCTTTGGTCTTGGTCGTGACATAGGGTTCAAATGCACGCTTCAGCACTTTCTCGGCAAAACCATGACCGTTGTCGATGATTTGCAGGCGTAGGGCGAGCGGTGCACCGGCTTCAGTGTAAGCCTGCCGCGTGCGCACCAGCACTTGGCCGTCGCTGCGGTCCTGCACCGCGTCGAGCGAATTCTGCACCAGGTTGTGGATCACCTGGCGTAACTGGGTCGCGTCACCACTGATCAGCGGAGGTGCCGGATCGAGCTCGGCGCGCAGGCGGCCACGCTCCTGGTCCTCGGCGTAAAGCGACAGCACGTCGGTCACCAACTCGTTCAGGTCCAGGGCTTTCAAGGTTGCCGAAGGCAGGCGCGCGTAGTCGCGGAACTCGTTGACCAGCTGCTTCATCGACTGCACCTGGTTGACGATGGTGGCGACGGAACGAATCAGCATCGCCTGATCGGCACCTTCGAGCTTCGATTCGAGCTTGTGCTGCAGCCTCTCGGCTGAGAGCTGGATCGGCGTCAGCGGGTTCTTGATTTCATGCGCCAGGCGCCGGGCGACTTCGCTCCAGGCTGCCGAACGCTGGGCCGACACCACCTCGGAGATGTCATCGAAAACCATCAGCCGCGCGTCATCCGGCAACTGGGCGCCGCGTACCAGCAGGGTCAACAGGTCCTGGCCCGCCTCAAGCTGCAATTCGAGCGCATCCTGCCAATGGTCGCGCTCGCCGGCCTCGGGGCTGTATTGGTCAAAACGCTGACCCACGGCGTCGGCGAAGGCGTGCAGTTGCGGCACTTCATCAAGCCTGCGGCCCCGGTAGTCGGCCAGCGGCAGGCGCAGGATGCGGGTGGCACCCGGATTGACGGTGACGATCTGCGCCTGGGCATTGAAGACGATCACACCGGCGGTCAGGTTGTCCAGAATCGTCTGCAAATTCGTGCGTGCCCCTTCCAGATCAGCCACGCTGCGCTCGACCATCGCACGCGCTTCGGCCAGCTGCTCGGTCATGTCGGCAAACGACCTTGTCAGCCCGCCGAGTTCGTCACGCGAACTCAATACCGGTTTGGCGGACAGATCGCCTTGCGCCACTTGCCGCACGCCATCGGCCAGCAGCAGCAGCGGCCGCGCCAGTTGGTTGCCCAGCGTCACGGCCAGCAGTAGCGCACCGAACACGGCCAGAATCAGCACCAGCGTCAGCGTGCCGAGGTACATGCGCCGCAGGCCGTCGCGCTCGAGCGCGCGTTGCTGGTATTCGACGCTGGCCGTCTGCACAGCCAAGGCATTGATCAGCATGCCGGTCGGCACTCGCTGTGCCACCATCAGGTAGCGTTCACCCAGGCCGCTGGTGCCCAGCCGCATCTCGGTATTGGGCAGCAGCGCCAGCGCGCGGATGATTGCCTTGCCTTGCAAGGCCTGGGCTTCGTCTTCCAGCCCTTCCAGGTGGCTGATGACGCCGGCGCTGCGAGCCTGGCGCAGCTTGTCGGCAGCAGGTCGGTCGGGCGTCAGCGAGCTGGTGTCGCCGCCCACGGAGAGCAGAATCTGGCCATTGCCGCCGACCAGGGCGACGGTGCGTGCGCCGAGTTGATTGCGCAGGCGCTCGAGTGCCAGTGGTTGCGGCACAGCAGAGGACTCGGACATGCGCTCAGCGGCATCGCGGGTCTTGTTCGCCAGGTCAGCGACCATGCCGTCGAGTGTGCCGCGGCCGAGGTTGAGGCCGGCGTCCAGCGCACTGGCCAGACGCACGTCGAACCAGCTCTCAATGCTGCGGTTGACGAACTGATACGACACCGTATAAATCATCACGCCCGGCATCACCCCGACCAACGCAAAAATGCCCGCCAACTTGAGCAGCAAGCGGCTGCCGAACTTGCCGCGCCTGACGCGCAAGAACAGGCGCAGCCCGGCCATGCCGATCACCAGCACCAGGGCCAGGGCGACGGCGATATTGACCCAGAACAGCCAGACATAGTGGCGATCGAAGAATCCGCGCTGGCCGGCGTTGATTGACAGCAGGAAGGCCAGCACACCGCCAATGCCCGTTATCGCCACCAGCGAGATGACCCAGGCCCAACGAGCCTGCTTGCTCATGGCGCGATGGGACGCGAGCTGAAATCGCTGTTCAGCGACAGGCTGCGCTCGATACTCAAGCCCCATCCTTCAGGTGAACCCAGGCCGATCTGCATCGGTCGCGGCAACTGGCTGGTGTCGAGCTTGAAGCTGAACTCGATGTAATGGCGGCCGTCTTCAAGTTCGCGGTTTTCAGCGATGCGCCATTCCGAGACGCCGCGCAGCGCGGACAAAGCCTCGCTCAAGCTGGCGTAGCTCTGGTTCAGACCGCCGGTGCTGATCTTGTACTGGCGGGTCAACGGTTGCCATGCCAGCCGCCAAGTGCGGGTGGCGCGGGCTACCCTGGCATCGCGCCAGTACCAGCGGCCGCGCAGCAGCACCGCCTCAGCGGTGAAGTAGATCGGCACGCCTTTGAGCAGGGCATCTTCGGCCGCATGCGGTAACTCGAAACGAGTGCTGAAACTCAGCTCCAGGCCTTCGTCGCTGCGGCTGCTGCTCAGTTGGATCAGTTCGACCCCTTCGGCATGCGATGCCGGGGCCATCAGCGCCAACAGCAACGCGATCGCCAGTAGCCAGCGCAGCACGGCTGATTGCAGGGCATTGGCGGCGATGGCGGCAGGCTTGTTCAAGGCTTGGATTGGAATCAGGTTTTTTTGACCAGCAGCGCATAGTAGAAGCCATCGAACATCGACGGCGCTGCCGGTAGTTGATTGTCTGCGACAGGCAGCAAATGACCGGTCAGGCCGGCGATTTCAACCCCAAAGGCGTCCGCATGGCGTTGTAAAAATGCGTCGATCTGGCTTGAACCTTCGGTTTTGAAAATCGAGCAGGTCGCGTAAACCAGTCGCCCGCCTGGTTTCAGGGTCGGCCACAAGGCTTCCAGCAGGTCGGCCTGGATCTGCGCCAGATTGCCGATGTCGCCGGGCCGGCGCAGCCAGCGCACGTCCGGGTGCCGGCGCACGATGCCCGAGGCACTGCAGGGCGCGTCGAGCAGGATCGCGTCGAACGGCCGGCCGTCCCACCAGGCCGCAGGGTCGCGTGCATCGCCCGCTTGCAAGCGGGCCTGCCGCTGCAATCGGGTCAGGTTTTCCTGCACGCGCAGCAGGCGTTTGGCATCGTTGTCGAGCGCCAGCAGGTCGAGATCGGCGAGTTCGAGCAAATGCGCGGTTTTGCCGCCTGGCGCCGAGCAGGCATCGAGCACCAGCGCACCCTCAGCGATGGCCGGCAGGCCGGGCTGTGCGCCGACCAGCAAGGGCGCGGCCAGCTGCGCCGCAGCGTCCTGCACCGACACCTGCCCATGCTCAAAGCCCGGCAAGGCCGTCACCGGCATGGCGCGTTCCAGCATGACCGCCTGTGGCGCCAGCTGCCCGACCAAACGCGCGGCTATCCCGGCTGCGGCGAGCCGCTCGATATAGGCGCTCGCCGTCCCATGTCGGGCATTGACGCGCAAAGTCATCGGCGGGTGTTCGTTATTGGCCATCAGCATGGCCTGCCATGGCCCGGGCCAATCGGCTTTTGTGCGGTCGATCCACCAGGGCGGATGGTTGAACCGGCCCTGTGGATCGCGCAGCACAGACTGCACGATGGCATCCCGTTCGCGGACGAAACGCCGCAAGACCGCGTTGACGAAGCCGGCACTGGCCGGCGCGCGCTTGCGCGCCGCGCTGACGGCCTGGTCCACCACCGTATGTTCGGCATAGATCGGCACGGCGCTGGGCCAGAGCAAGGCCAGCGCGCTGATCAACAGGCTGTCGACTTTGGGCGGCGGGGCCTTCGGTGCCAGCAGCATTCTGGCCGCGCTTGCGCTGCCCAAGCCGCGCAGTACATGAAAGCTCAGGCTCTGGGTGGCCGGTCGCAGTTCGGCCGGAACGCGCGCCAGCAACTCGGTCAGCGACTTGCCGTCGCGCACGCCCTGGACGGCATCGGCCACTTCGAGCAGCAAGCGCTGCAGCGGTGGGGATTGGGTGGGCAGATGGGTAGTCAAGGGCCCAGTGTAGGCCCGCGGCGACACGGTCTTTGCAATCCGGCCACAATGCCAGCAGTTCAAGAACAGTGAGTCCCACCATGACCGGCGCCAAGCCTGACCACAAAACCCGCACCGCAGCCACAACTGCAAACTTGCCTGCATCCGAAAGGATCCGCTACCGTCTCGTCAATGCTGGTTGTCGCCACCACGCGAATGACAATATTTCGGCTTTTGTCGAAGACGGCGAGCTCGACGAGTTGCAGGCCGAAGTGCAAACGAAGATGCAGGAGGTGCTGCGTGCGCTGGTGATCGATACCGACAGCGATCACAACACTCAGGAAACCGCCAAGCGCGTGGCCAAGATGTTCGTGCGCGAAGTCTTCAAGGGCCGCTATGTGCCGATGCCTTCGGTGACCGAATTCCCCAACGTGACAAGGCTCAACGAGCTGATGATCGTCGGGCCGATCACCGTGCGCAGCGCCTGCTCGCATCATCTCTGCCCGATCATGGGCCGGGTCTGGATCGGTTTGCTGCCCAACGAGCATTCGAACCTGATCGGCTTGTCCAAATACGCAAGGATCTGTGACTGGATCATGAGCCGGCCGCAGATCCAGGAGGAGGCGGTGACGATGCTGGCCAACGAGTTGCAGGAGCGTGTTCAGCCCGATGGCCTGGCCATCGTCATGGAAGCCGATCATTTCTGCATGCATTGGCGTGGGGTCAAGGACACCGAAACCAAGATGATCAATAGCGTGATGCGCGGGGCCTTCTTGAAGAACTCCAACCTGCGCCGTGAATTTCTATCGCTGATCAAGTCCAGCTGAACCCTACCGCCCTACCAGGAGTCATAACCATGCTCGTCCGCCTGATGTATGCCAGCCGCGCCAACAGCCCGATCGGCGAAACCGAGCTTGCGGCAATTCTCAAGCAGTCGCGTGAGCACAACCCCGCCGAGGGACTCACCGGCCTGCTTTGCTACACCGATGGCATCTTCATGCAGGTGCTCGAAGGTGGGCGCGATGCGGTCAATGCGCGCTACAACCAGATCGTTGCCGACCCGCGTCACAACCATGTGATCCTGCTCTGCTACGAAGAAATCGCCGAGCGTCAGTTCTCTGGCTGGGCGATGGGGCAGGTCAACCTGCACCGGCTCAACCCGGCCCTGGTGCTGAAATATTCGGAAACCGGGCGGCTCGACCCCTACACCATGGGCGGCGCTGCGCTGACGGCCTTGTTCCGTGAACTCGATAGCTCGGGCGCCATCGTCTGCAACTGAGCCAAGTGATCAGAGCGAGCGGGCTTCGGTGAAGCCGTAAATGCCGGCCAGGATGCGCGTCGGGAACTGTTGCGTGGCCTGGTTGTAATGCGCCACCGCTTGATTGAAAACCTGGCGCGCAAAGGCGCGCTGGCGTTCGATCAACTTCAGCTCGTCGACCATGGCGTCGATGTCGGCCTGCTCGCGCAATTCGGCCTGATGTTCAAGCAGCGACATCAAGCGGGCCAGCGCCGCCGCGTGGACCGCGCTGGCCACGGCGAGGTTGGCCACCGGGTCGCCGGCATGGGGCTTGGCCCGTGCCGCCTGGGCCGCAGCTTGTGCATCGTTCTGTGCGCTCTCCAAAGCATCGAAGGTCGCCTGCTCGCTGGGTAGCAAGGGCCGCAACCTGGTCAGCAACTGGCTGCAGACGACAGCGCGCTCATTCAGATGTTGATCGAGGTGGCCAAAGGCCTCGCCGATGCCGTTGCGCAGTCGCATCAGGCGGTTGTAAGCGCCGATGCCCCAGAACAGCAGCATCGCTGCGATCAGCAAGACGGTCGACGACAGGCGGCTCATCGCAGGCCCATGAATTCGGCATGGCCGCGTGCGCGCAACTCGCAGGCCGGGCAGCTGCCGCAGCCGTAACCCCAGGCATGGCGCTGATCGCGCTGGCCCAGATAGCAGGTATGGGTGCGTTCGATGATCAAGTCGTTGAGCGCCGTCCCGCCGAGCTGCTCGCTCAGGCGCCAGGTCTGCGCCTTGGTCAGGAACATCAGCGGCGTCTCGATCGTCATCGGCTGGTCCAGGCCGAGGCTCAACGCCACTTGCAAGGCCTTCAGCGTGTTGTCGCGGCAATCGGGGTAGCCCGAGTAATCGGTTTCGCACATGCCGCCGACCAGCACCGAAGCGCCGCGCCGGTAAGCCAGCGTCGCCGCGAAGCTGAGGAACAACAGATTGCGTCCCGGCACGAAGGTATTGGGCAGTCCATTGGCTTGCAGCTCGATCGCCCGCGCCTCGGTCAGCGCGGTGTCGGACAACTGGCCCAGCAGGCTCAGATCGAGCAGATGATCTTCACCGAGCTTTGGCGACCAGGCCGGGAACTGCGCGTGCAATCCACGCAGCACATCGAGCCTGCAATCGAGCTCGATCCGGTGCCGCTGGCCATAGTCGAAACCGATGGTCTCGACCTGCGCATAGCGCTCAAGCGCCCAGGCCAGGCAGGCGGTGGAATCCTGGCCGCCCGAGAACAGCACCAGCGCCTTGCGCTGGCTGGCAGCGTTCACTGCCGCACCTCGCCCTGACCGAACACGACCCATTTCATCGAGGTCAGCCCTTCCAGGCCCACCGGCCCGCGGGCATGCAGCTTGTCGGTCGAGATGCCGATCTCGGCGCCCAGGCCATATTCGAAGCCATCGGCAAAACGCGTGCTGGCATTGATCATCACCGAGGCTGAATCGACCTCACGCAGGAAACGCATCGCGTTGCCATGGTTCGTCGTCAGGATCGCGTCGGTATGGTGCGAGCCGTAGCGGTTGATATGGCTGATCGCCTCGTCGAGGCTGTCGACCACCTTGATGCTGATGATCGGCGCCAGGTATTCCTCGCTCCAGTCGGTTTCGGTCGCTGCCGCCAGCTTGGCTCCGGGCAGCGGCCCAAGCAACGCCAGCGCACGTGGACAGCCACGCATCTCGACGTCCCTGGCTGCCAGCAGTGCGCCGATATGCGGCAAGAAATCCCCCGCTTGCTCGGCATGCACCAGCAGCGACTCGGTCGCGTTGCAAGGGCTGTATTTTTGCGTCTTGGCGTTCAGCACCACGGTCAAAGCCATCTGGAAATCGACTTCGGCGTCGATATAGCTGTGGCAATTGCCGTCCAGATGCTTGATCACGGGCACTTTGGCCTCGGCCATGATGCGGCTGATCAGGCTTTTGCCGCCGCGCGGAATGATCACGTCGACATAGTCGGGCCTCGTGATCAAGCGGCCCACGGCGGCGCGATCGGTGGTGTTGATCAACTGCACGGCTGTCGCCGGCAGGCCGGCCTCGGTCAGCGCCAGCCCGACCAGCGCCGCCAGCGCCAGGTTCGAATGCAAGGCTTCGGAGCCGCCGCGCAGGATGCAGGCATTGCCGCTCTTGATCGCCAGCGCGGCCGCTTCGATCGTCACGTTCGGCCGGCTTTCGTAAATCATGCCGAAAACGCCCAAGGGCACGCGCATCTGGCCGACGCTGATGCCGCTGGGGCGGCGCTTGACGCCAGTGATTTCGCCGACCGGATCAGGCATCGCGGCGATCTGCTCGCAGCCCAGCGCCACCGTGGCGAGCTCCTTGGCGCCGAGCTTGAGCCGGTCGATCAGCGGCGCGTCCAGACCAGCAGCGGCAGCAGCTTTCAAGTCTAGTCCATTGGCCTTGGCCAGTGCCGGACCGGATTCGCGCAGGCGCCTTGCCAGCGCCAGCAAAGCCATGTCTTTGGCCGCAGTCGGCGCGGCGGCCATCGCTGCAGCGGCCTGCCTTGCTGCAGCGCCAAGGCCGTCGACATAGGCGAACAATTCTTTGTGGGATGCATTCATGCCGGCATTTTCACAGATGCCTCGGCAGTCTTGTCAGCTCGCCTGCTCGAAGCGGCTCAACAGCCACAACCACAGCGGCGCGCTGAGCATGAACAAAAGGGTGGAGAGGACGGTGGCCGCAGTCGTCTCGGCCTCCAGCGAACGGTAGCGCTGAGCAAAAATCAAGGCGTTGGTGCCGGTCGGCAAGGCGGCCATCATCACGACCACGTTCAGCGCCATGCCCGACAGACCCAGGCCCCAATGGGCTAACACCAGCACCATGGCTGGAAACAACAAGAGCTTCAGCGCAACCGTCCCGACGATGCCCTGCCAGACTTTGGGCCAGCCGTAATAGGCGATCGACATGCCGGTCAGCGTCAGGCACAAAGGCACCACGGCCGTGGCCAGCAATTGCAGCAACTCGTCGATGAAAGCCGGTGGACGCAGCCCCAGGGCATTGCAGAGCAGACCCGCGATGATCGGCAGCACGACCGGATGGACGACGGTATTGCGGACCGTCAGCATGAGGGTCTGCAGCAAACTGACGCCACTTTGGGTGCGTGCGCGCTCTCTGGCCAGGTCGAGCTCGATCAGTGCGGTCAGCAGCGTCAGGATGGTCAAGGCATGCAAGCTCATCACGGTGATATGGATGGCCAGGCCGGCTTCACCGAACAGGCTGGCGGCCAGTGGAATGCCGACTTGCACGGTGTTGCCGAAGCTTGCCGTGATGGCTCGTACGGTCGGCACCGCGACGTCGGTGCGGCCCTTGCCGCGCCACCGCTGCAGCGTATAGGTGCCGAGGATCAGCAGCAGCAGCGGCCCGAAGAATGCGTACAGCATGGCCCAGGGAAGACCGGCAAAGTCGACCCTGGAGGTGGTGCGAAACATCAGCGCCGGCACAAAGATATAAAAGGCCGCGCGGGACAAGACCCTCGCCGGATCGCCGCCGCTTGCGTCGGCATGACCGAGCCAGCGCATCCGGCCGACGAACCAGCCGATGGCGCCGACCAGGAAGATGTTCAGCAGTTTGGAAAAAATCAACCAGGACATGGCGCGTACGCCTTCAGGCTCAGGCTGATTTCCTCACGACTTTCCTGGCGACTTTTTTGGCTGCCGGCTTGGCGGCGGTCTTGGCCGCAGGTCTGGCCGCAGCGGGCTTGGCGCCAGGTTTCAAGGCGCGCGGCTCGAACTCGAACATCACCTTGCCCTCCTTTTTGTCGTAGGCGAGGAAGGCCTTGAACTTGCGCTTGGTCTTGTTGGAGATGAAGTTCTCCAGCAGATCGGTCTTGCCGCTGGCCAGCAGTTTTTGCATCTGTACGGCCGCGACCGGTTGCTGCAGGATGATCTTGCCGCTCTTGAAATCGCAGGTAATGGTGGCGCCGACCGCATGTTCGCAGACATAGTTGCCGCCATGCTCAAAGACATGACTCTGGCATTTGGGGCAGGTGCCGAGCGAAGTCTGGGCGCCGAAGTCGACCGGTTCACCGTCTTCGGCGGCCTTTCTGGCATCGTCACCGAAGTCGAATTCGAGCTTCCAGTTGGCCAGCTCCTCGTCATAGACCAGGGCCAGTTCGGCACTGAAAGGCCAGCCCGCTTTCGAGCGAAAACCTTCGAGCGGACCGATTTTCTTGTCGCGCAGGAATTGCTCGACCTCATGCAATTCGAAGCTGCGGCTGCCGGGAATCTTGCCGATCGAAAAGCCGCAGCCCTCGGTCGCCGCATCGTCGGTCGCTGCCGCGCCGGCCTTGCCGACGCAGGTGAAACGCCGGTAGTTCTCCTTCACCACGCCGCCGCATTTGGGACAGCGCGCTTTCAATGTTGCATAGTCGCCCGGGATCGTGTCTCTGTCATAGCCCTTGGCTTTTTGCACCAGCGAGGCGGTCATCGCGGCGATTTCAGCCATGAAGTCGTCGCGTTTCAAACGACCTTTTTCCATCTCGGAGAGCTTGAACTCCCAGTCGCCGGTCAGTTCGGGTTTGGTCAGATCCTTTACGTCCAGGCCGCGCAGCAATGTCATCAACTGGAAGGCCTTGGCCGTCGGGATCAGCTCACGGCCTTCACGCAGCATGTACTTCTCTGTCAGCAAGCCTTCGATCGTGGCCGCGCGAGTGGCTGGCGTACCCAGACCTTTCTCGTTCATCGCGGCACGCAACTCTTCGTCGTCGATCAGCTTGCCCGCACCTTCCATCGCCGACAGCAAGGTGGCTTCGGTATAGCGGGCCGGCGGCTTGGTCTGCAGTGACTTGACATCGGTTTCGGCGGTGATCACCACTTCGCCCTTGGCCACCGCCACCAGGTTGGCATCGTCTTCCTGGACTTCCTTGCCATAGACGGCCAGCCAACCCGGTTTGACCAGCACCTTGCCGTTGGTCTGGAAGTTCAGTTCCTCGCCGACACCGGGCACCGCCACTTTGACGGTCGAGATCCGCGTCGTCACCGAGAACTCGGCCGGTGGAAAGAACACCGCCAAGAAGCGCTTGACCACCAGGTCATAGAGCTTGGCTTCGATCTCGCTGAGGCTTTTCGGCGCCTGCAAGGTCGGGATGATGGCGAAGTGATCCGATACCTTGGTGTTGTCGAAGATCTTTTTCGTCGGCTTGATATAGCCGTTCTTCAAGGCCGTGCGGGCATGCTGGCTGAGCGCTTGCAAGGGACCCGGCAGGTTTTCCTCGGCGATCATCGCGGCGGTCTGCTTGGCCACCTCGACATAGTCTTCAGGCAGGAAACGTGAGTCGGTCCGCGGGTAGGTCAGCACCTTGTGTTTTTCGTACAGCGCCTGCGCCAGCGAGAGCGTGGTCTTGGCTGAAAAACCGAAGCGCGAATTGGCTTCGCGTTGCAAGGTGGTCAGGTCGTACAGCCCGCCGCAGCTCTGCGTGGTCGGCTTCGTTTCCTCACTGACGCTGGCTGGTTTGCCGACAGCGGCGGCGGCGATCGCATCGGCGTCAGCGCGATTCCAGAGCCGGTCAGCGCGGCGTTCGAGGTCATCGTCCTTCTTCCACTTCGGGTCGAACCATTTGCCTTCGTACTCTCCGGCCTGGGCAGCGAAAGCCCCGCGTACTTCCCAGTAGTCGCGCGAGACATGCTTGCGGATCTTTTCTTCGCGCTCGACCACGATCGACAAGGTCGGCGTCTGCACCCGGCCAACCGTCGTCAGGAAGAAACCACCATCGCGCGAGTTGAATGCGGTCAGCGCACGCGTGCCGTTGATGCCGACCAGCCAGTCGGCTTCCGAGCGACAGCGCGCCGCGTCGGCCAGGGGCAGCATCTGCGCATCGGGCTTGAGCTTGGCGAAGCCGTCGCGGATCGCCTGCGGCGTCATCGACTGCAGCCAGAGCCGGTCGATCGGTTTGCTGATCGCGGCCTTGGCCGTGCCTGCATATTGAACGATCAGGCGGAAGATCAGCTCACCCTCGCGGCCCGCGTCACAGGCATTGATCAGGTTCGTCACGTCCTTGCGGCGGATCAGTTTGACCAACGCATTCAAGCGGCCCTTGACCTTGTCGATCGGGTTCAGGTCGAAATGCGGCGGTATCACCGGCAGGTTGGCAAAACTCCATTTGCCACGCTTGACGTCGAATTCATCCGGTGCCTTGATCTCAACCAGATGGCCGACCGCCGAGCTGACCACATAGCGATCGCTCTCGAAATATTCGTCCATCTTTTCGAACTTGCCGGCGCTGGCAGTCAGGGCGCGCACGATGTCCTGAGCCACTGAAGGCTTCTCGGCAATGATCAGAGTCTTGCTCATGTTGATGATTTTTCTTTGCTGTTTGCTTGTCGGTCGGACTTTAAATCAAGCCCTGCCTACAATCCGGCCTCGCGCACGCTCACGCGCGCACCCATAGATTCAATGTAACCACAAACTCGATGACGCCAGCCGACCGCAAGAATTCGAGAGAGATGCCAACCAGCAAGGCGGCGGGCGGGCGTCGTATCCAGGTGCGCAATTCGGGCGTTCATGGGCGGGGCGTTTATACGCTGGCCGGGATCGCTGCCGGCGAGGTGTTGATCGAATACACCGGTGAGCTGATCAGCTGGGATCTGGCGATGGAACGCCACCCGCATGACCTTGAGCAGCCCCACCACACCTTCTACTTTCATATCGACGACGGCCGTGTCATCGACGCGCTGGTCGGCGGCAACAGTTCTCGCTGGATCAACCATGGCTGCGACCCCAACTGCGAGGCCGACGAAGTCGACAACCGCGTCTACATCAAGGCGCTGCGCGATCTGCTCCCTGGCGAGGAGTTGTTCTACGACTATGGCCTGACCATCGACGAGCGCTACACGGCCAAGCTGAAGAAGGAATTCGCCTGCCATTGCGGCAGCGAAGTCTGCCGCGGCACGATGCTGGCGCCGAAGCGGCGATGAGCCCTTCACCCACCCTCGACTGGCAAGCCGCAGCGCTGCAGCAGCGCCTGGCAAGGCTTTGTCCCGGCATCGGCGTCGAGGTGGCCGTCAGCCTCGGGTCGACCAACCGCACCTTGCTCGAGCGCCTGCGCGAACAGGGCCCCGACAGCCTGCCCTGCCTGCTGCTGGCCGAGCAGCAGACGGCTGGCCGTGGCCGCATGGGCCGGGAATGGCTGGCCAGCCCGGGCAGTTCGCTGACTTTCTCCATCGGGCTGAGCCTGGCCTTGCAAGATTGGTCGGGGCTGTCGCTGGCGCTGGGCTGCGCGATTGCCAATGCGCTCGAACCCACCGGCAGCCAGCCGCGCTTGCAGTTGAAATGGCCCAATGACATCTGGCTCGACGGACGCAAGCTCGGCGGCATCCTGATCGAAACCCAGGCCTGCGGTGCCGAGCGCGCCGTGGTGGTCGGCATCGGTCTGAATATCAGCAAGCTTGACGACCAGGCAAAGGATCAATTCAGTACCGGCTTCGCTTCATTGAGCGAAATCCAGCCCGGCGTGACCGCTCCCGAGGTGCTGGCGCAAATGGCGCCAGCCTTGCTGCAGGCCTTGCTGGACTTTCCTCAAAGCGGCTTCGCGCAATGGCAGCAAACTTTCGCGCGGCGCGACCTGACACAGGGCTGCCAGGTCAACGCTGGCACGCTGCAAGGCATGGCGCGCGGCGTCACAGCTAGCGGCGAGTTGTTGCTGGAGACGGCGGCAGGGGTGATGCACAAGGTCAGCGGCGGCGAAGTCAGCTTGCGCCTTGTTGCTGGCAGGGAGGCTTGAGATGCTGCTGCGCTGGTTGGTGCTGATTCTTTTGCTCGTCAATGCCTTGTTCTTTGGCTGGACACGAGGCTGGCTCGACGACTTCGTCGGCGTGAAAGCGCACGGTGACCGCGAGCCCGAAAGGATGGCCAGGCAATCACACCCCGAAATGATCACGTTGTTGAAGCCGCAGGACTTGCCGGCGCTGCAGGCGAAGACCTGCGTCGAGTTCGGGCCGGTCGACAGCGAAGCCTTGCTGCTGGCCGCACAGGCGGCTCTGCTTCATGCCGGCATTGCTGCAGGCGAGATGCAGGCCCAGCACCAGAATCTGCCTGGCGTCTGGGCGGTGGTGACCGGGCCGCTGGCGCCCGAGATGCTGGCCCGCAAGGAGGAGACCTTCCGGCGACTGAATCTCGGCTTTGAAGCCCTGCCTGCGGGTGAGCTGAAGTCTTTGCTCTTGAGTCGCCATGACAGCGAAAAAGCGGCAGCTGCAGCACTCGATGCCTTCGAAAAGCGCGCGTTGAAGGGTTTGCGGGTGTCGAGTTTGCAGCCGCCGCTGAAACGCCACAGCCTGGTTCTGGCTCAGGTCGAAGCCGGGCAGGCGCAAGGCTTGCACGGCTTGAAGGACGAAGCGCTGCGCGCCGGCTTCAAGACCTGTGCGGTCGCCCCAGCAGCATCGGCGGCTTCAGTGGCTTCAGTGGCTTCAGTGGCTCGCTGAGGCCCGATTCGGCCGGCGCTGCAGGGTGAAGCTGGCCAACGCCAGTAAAGCGAGCCAGAAGCCGCTGAAAGCCCCGCCGCCGCCGCCGCCGCTGCTGCTGCTGCTGGCCACTGCAGTCACTGCAAAGCTGCGCATGACGCTGGCAGCCGAGCTGTAATTGGCATTCCCGGCCTGGTTGGCCGTTAGCGTGCAGGTGCCCACAGCGAGCAGGCTCAGATTGCTGGCGTTGAGCGTGCACACGGTCGGCGTGGTCGAGGCCAGCGATACGGCCAAGCCCGAGCTTGAACTGGCGCTGATGGCGATCACGCCGCCACCCAGCACCTGATCGCTCAAGGCGCCGAAGTTGATCGTCTGAGTGCCTTGCAGCACGCTGAAGCTGCGCGTGACGGATGGCGCGGCTGCGTAGGCCGAATTGCCACTCTGGCTGGCCGTGATCGAGCAGTTGCCCGCTGCCAGCAAAGTCAGGCTGTTGCCGCTGACCGTGCAGAACGAGCTTGTCGTTGACGCAAAAGTGACGGCCAGTCCCGAGGAAGCGCTGGCGCTCAAACTAGGTGCTGCGATGCCGAAAGTTTGCGCCGGGATCAGCTCGAACGTGATCGTCTGCGCCGTCAAGGCCGCCGCAGCCGAGATGGTGAAGCTGTAGGTGACTGCTGTTGCGGGCATGTAGATGGCATTGCCGGCCTGGTTGGCGGTCACCGTGCAATTGCCGGCAGTGATCAGCGTCACCTGGCTGCCACTGACCGTGCAGACTGCCGGCGTGCTCGAACTGAAGCTTACGTCCAGTCCCGAGTTGGAACTGGCGACCAGGGTCAGCGTGCCGGCGCTGAGCAATTGGCTTGCGGGTTGGGTAAAGCTGATCGACTGAGGGGTCGTCGCATTGGCAAGCTGAGCGGCCAGCACGGCAGCGCTGGCGTCGAGCATGCCCGCGCCACAGGTGCTGGTGGTGCAATAGCATTCCAGTTGGTCAATATTGTTGACCGGCGCGACGCATTGTTTGGTGTCTGCCGAGGCCCCGCTGGTCATGAAGGGGCGGGCAGTTTTCTTCAGCATGGACATGACCTCCGCTGGAGTCAGCGAGGGCCGCATCGACAGCATCAAGGCCACCGTGCCGCTGACCACAGGCGCGGAGAAGCTGGTACCGACTGACACCGTGTTGGTCGTGTAGGCGTTGTCGGCCAGCACAGGCGTTGTCGTGCCGCTGTTGGTCGTGCTGATCATCGTGTAGAGGCAGGGGTAGCCAGAAGCAAGGTTGATGCAGTTGCCGCCTGGTGCGGAGATTGCCACCTCGGGCCCCACGCTCGAAAAACCGACCTTGCTGCCGACATGGCGCAGCCCGGTGACAGCGATGACGCCGGGGCAGTTGCCCGGCAGACCGACCGCCTGTCCCGTGGAGTTGCCGGCCGCCGCTACGATCGTGACGCCTTTGGCGATGACCTGGTTGATCGTGTCGCGGTAGAGGGCGCCGGTGCTGTCCCCGGCAGAGCAACTGCCGCTGGCACCCAAGCTCATGTTCAGCACCTTGGCAGGATTTGGATTGCTGGGCAGTCCGGCGACTGCAATACCTGCCGCCCATTTCATGCCGGCCATGATGTCCGAGTCGTAACCACCGCATTTGCCCAGCACGCGCACTGGCAGGATTTTGGAACCCCAGGCGACTCCGGCAATGCCCAATCCGTTGTTGCTGGCTGCGGCGATCAGCCCCGAGACGCGGGTGCCATGCCAGCTGCTGTTGCCGATGTCTGCCGAAGTGCAACTGCTGCCCAGCGCGCCGCTGTTGATGTCGGCCTGGCTGACCCAGTCGCCCGGGTCCGAGGCGTCACTGTCACGGCCGGGGGTCAGGTCGCCCGACTCTGCATCGTCGGCGATCATGTCGTAACCGCCGACGAATTGACCGGCCAGATCCGGGTGATCCTTGCGCACCCCAGTGTCGAGCACCGCCACGACGATCGACGCTGCACCGGTCGTGATGTCCCAGGCCGCTGGCGCATTGATGCTTGAAACGACTTGGCCGGGAATGCGACTTGGCGTTTTCAGGTGCCACTGGTCCAGATTGCGGCTGTACGTATCCTGCAACGCGCCACTGCTGTCGGGGAACCGGCCAATCAAAACCGGTGGATCCAAATTCGCACCGCCGAAAAGCGGGTCGTTGGGCAACAAGCTGTGCCGCCGCCGCCCGTCAACCGCAACCAGTTCGACCTCGCTGTCCTGCGCCAAGCGACTGGCCAGCGCGGCGGAACTGATGCCGGTGGCGGTGAATACATGGGTGCGGTTGTCGAGACTTCGACGGGCGATCAAGGCGCGGCCGGTGCGCAGACCCAGGCCGGTGCCCCTGAGCTGTGCCAGATCGCGCGCCTCAAGGCGGGAAAGATTCGTTGCCATTGGCTTGGCTTTGACGCTCGCCGCATTGCTCTTGAAGCGGACGATGACCCGGGCGGGCTCCTCGACCGCCGCCTGCAGGGGCAGAACGGCCAGCAGCCAAACAAATAGCAAAAACTTCATGCGCCCGGTCTCCAGATTTCGGCACAGTTTATTGCAGCCTCCGGCAACTCTTTGCAAAGAAACGCAAATTCGGCTCGCCCAAATGAAAAAACCCCGCCGGTGAGAGCGAGGTTTGCGTTTGGAACGGCTCGGTTTACTTTGAAATCACCCGCACCATTTCCAGTACCTTGTTCGAGTAGCCCCATTCGTTGTCGTACCAGGCGACCAGTTTGACGAAGGTCGAGTCGAGCGCAATGCCGGCATCGGCGTCGAAGATCGAGGTGCGTGCGTCGCCGCGGAAGTCGGTGGCGACCACCTTCTCTTCGGTATAGCCGAGCACGCCCTTCAGCGCGCCTTCGGATTGGGCCTTGAACTCGGCGCAGATTTCCTTGTACGAGGCTTCCTTCAGCAACTCAACGGTCAGGTCGACCACGGAGACATCGCTGGTGGGCACACGGAACGACATGCCGGTCAGCTTCTTGTTCAACTCCGGGATCACCACGCCGACTGCTTTGGCAGCGCCAGTGCTCGAAGGGATGATGTTTTCCAGAATGCCGCGGCCGCCGCGCCAGTCCTTGTTCGACGGGCCGTCGACGGTTTTCTGCGTGGCGGTGGCGGCATGCACGGTTGTCATCAGGCCGCGCTTGATGCCCCACTTGTCGTTCAGCACCTTGGCCAATGGCGCCAGGCAGTTGGTCGTACAAGAGGCATTCGAGATGATGGTCTGGCCGGCATAAGTCTTGTCGTTGACGCCGAAAACGAACATCGGCGTATCGTCCTTCGACGGCGCTGAAAACACCACTTTCTTGGCGCCGGCAGCCAGATGCTTTTCGCCGCTGGCTTTGTCAAGGAACAGGCCAGTGGCCTCGATGACGATGTCGGCGCCGACTTCGTTCCATTTCAGTTCGGCCGGATCGCGCAAGGCGGTCAGGCGGATTTTCTTGCCGTTGACGACCAGGGTGTCGCCTTCGACCGAGACTTCGCCGTCGAACTTGCCGTGCACCGAGTCGAACTTCAGCCTATAGGCCAGATAGTCTGGCTCGAGCAGGTCGTTGATGCCGACAACTTCAATTTCCTTGAAGTTGGCGATGGCAGCGCGGAACACCATGCGGCCGATGCGACCGAAACCATTGATACCAATCTTGATCGTCATTCCAGGTTCTCCTCAATCAATAAAATAATGGGTGACCAGCACCCGATTTGAAATCAACGCTTTTTCTTGCCCAGCACTTGCTTGACGGTTGCGACCAGGTTCTCGGTGGTGAAGCCGAAATGCTTGAACAGCACGGGCGCCGGTGCCGATTCGCCATAGGTATCGATGCCGATGACTGCAGCGCAGCCATATTTCCACCAGCCATCGGTAACGCCCATTTCGACCGCAATGCGCGGCAGGCCTTCGGGTAGCACGGTCTTTTTGTACTTGCGATCCTGGCGGTCGAATACATTCGTTGAGGGCATTGACACGACCCGCACCGGGATGCCTTCCTTGGCCAGGGCGACCTGCGCCAGCAGCGCCAACTGCACTTCGGAGCCGGTGGCGATGATGACGGCCTTGGGCTTTTTCTTCATTCCGACCTCTGCGGGTTCGCTCAGCACATAAGCGCCGCGGCTGATCTCGTCGAGCCCGGCTTTGGGCGCATAAGGCAGGTTCTGGCGCGACAAGGCCAGTGCACTCGGGCGGCTGGCATTGCCAAGTGCGAAGGTCCAGGCGACCGCAGTTTCGGCGGTGTCGGCCGGACGCCAGACATCGAGGCCAGGGATCAGACGCAATGAAGCGACATGTTCGATCGACTGGTGCGTCGGACCATCTTCGCCCAGGCCGATCGAGTCATGGGTGAAAACATGGATCACGCGCAGCTTCATCAGCGCTGCCATGCGGATCGCATTGCGGTTGTAGTCGCTGAAAGTCAGGAAGGTGCCGCCATAGGGGATGAAGCCGCCATGCAGAGCCAGCCCATTCATGATGCCGGCCATGCCGAATTCACGCACGCCGTAGTTGATGTGGCGCCCGCCGTTCGAGGTGCCGTCAGCTTCGAGACGGAACGGGGTTGCGGCCTTGGTGTTGGTCAGGTTCGAACCGGTCAGGTCGGCCGAGCCGCCCAGCATCTCGGGCACGGCAGCCGTGAACGCCTCCAGTGCGATCTGGCTGGCCTTGCGGCTGGCGACTGTTTCGCCCTTGGTATGGGCGGCAATCACCGCATCGACGGCGGTCTGGGTGAAATCAGCCGGCAAGATGCCGGCCATGCGGCGCTGGAATTCGGCAGCCAGTTCGGGGTGAGCTTCGGCGTAGGCGTCAAAGCCCTGGTCCCAGGCGGCTTCGAGCTTGGCCCCGGCGGCTTTCCGGTCCCAACCTGCATAGACCTCGGGCGGAACCACGAATGGCGCATGAGTCCAACCGAGCGCTGCGCGCGTCAGGGCGATCTCTTCCGCGCCGAGCGGCTCGCCATGGGCTTTGGAGGTGTTCGCACGGTTCGGGCTGCCATGACCGATATGGGTCTTGGCGATCACCAGCGTTGGTTTGTCCTGGCTCAGCTTGGCCTGGGCGAGTGCAGCATCGACGGCTTCGATGTCATGGCCGTTGACCGGGCCGACGACGTTCCAGCCATAGGCTTTGAATCGCTCAGCCGTGTTGTCGGCGAACCAGGGTCCGACCTGTCCGTCGATCGAGATGCCGTTGTCGTCATAGACCGCGGTCAGCTTGTTCAGCTTCCAGGCGCCCGCCAGGGAAGCCGCCTCATGGCTGATGCCTTCCATCATGCAGCCGTCGCCCATGAAGACGTAGGTGCGGTGGTCGACGATGCTCCCGGCATCGCGGTTGAATTCGTGCGCCAGCAACTTCTCGGCCAGAGCCATCCCGACCGCGTTGGCAAAACCCTGGCCGAGCGGTCCGGTGGTGGTCTCGACGCCCGGCGTGACACCGAGTTCGGGGTGGCCCGGCGTTTTGCTGTGCATCTGGCGGAAGTTCTTCAACTCGGCCATCGGCAGGTCGTAGCCGCTCAGGTGCAGGGCGGCATAAAGCAGCATCGAGCCATGCCCGTTCGAAAGCACGAAGCGGTCGCGGCCGGCCCAATGCGGGTTGGTCGGGTTGAAGCGCAGATGGCGGGTCCACAAGGCCACGGCGATGTCAGCCATGCCCATCGGCGCGCCTGGGTGTCCCGAGTTGGCTTGTTGCACGGCATCAATCGCCAAGGCGCGAATGGCGTTGGCCATCGTGGAGGGGTTGCTAACAGCGATTGAAGCCATGTTGTGTAGGTCCGGAAAATGCAAAAACATGAATTTTACTTGGCCGCGGAAAGACGCCAACTTGATCCATGACAAGACGTGGCAGGCGCCCGGCGTTCAGGCTAGCGCATTTGTGCAGGAGCAAGCTGATGAAGCCTTTGACATTGACCATCATTCGTGAAGAACATAGCGCCCTGGCGGCGATGCTCAGATCGATACCGTTGCTGTTGGCCGAGCATCGGCGCCATGGCAGCCTGCCGGACTTTGCGGTGCTGCGGGCGATGCTCTTTTATGTCGACGAATTCCCCGAACGCTTGCACCATCCGAAGGAAAGCCAGTTGCTGTTTCCGAAATTGCGCGCGCGTGCTCCCACGCACCGCGAGGCCCTGGACATGCTCGACCATGACCATGCACGCGGCGAATATGCGATCCGCGACCTCGAACATGCATTGCTGGCCTTCGAGGTGATGGGCGAAGCGCGCCGCGACGCCTTCGAGCTTGCAGCGCAGGAATATGTCTCTGCTTACCTGCGGCATATGGAAATTGAAGAACAACAAATTCTGCCGCTGGCCCTGAGGGTGCTGCAGCCCGATGACTGGGAAGAACTCGACGCGGCTTTTTCCGCCAACCGTGACCCTCTGACCGGGCACCCGCCTGAAGAGCAATACCGCAGCCTGTTCCAGAAAGTGCTGGCCGCTGTGCCGGCGCCTATCGGTCTGGGCCCAGCACTCTGAGTTGGCGCTCACTTGCGCCATTGGTTCCGGTTTGCAAGAACCCTGGCGCAGGTTCAGTCCAACAGCGGCAAGGTCAAGGCATCGATGCGGGCCATCACTTCGGGCGTCAACTTCGGTGTCAAGGCGAGGGCGCCGAGGTTGTCCTGAAGCTGGGCGAGTTTGCTGGCGCCCAGGATCACCGTCGACACACGCGGGTTCTTGTTGACCCAGGCAATCGCCAACTGGGCCACATTGCCACCGAGTTCGGCAGCGATCTGCGCCAGCCCGGCAACGGCCTTGTTCTTGGCCGGATCGGTCAGGGTGTCGTGCAGATAGGCCATCGATGCGAGCGCACCGCGGCTGTCGTCCGGAATGCCATGCTGGTATTTGCCGGTCAACAAACCCGACGCGAGCGGGCTCCAGGTGGTCAGTCCCAGGCCGATGTCTTCGTACAGCTGCGCGTATTCCTGTTCGACCTTGCCGCGGTGCAAAAGGTTGTATTGCGGCTGTTCCATCACTGGTTTGTGCAAATGGTGGCGGTCGGCGATCTCATAGGCGCTGCGGATGGCGTCTGCCGACCATTCGCTGGTGCCCCAGTAAAGCGCCTTGCCCTGGCTGATCATGTCGCTCATCGCCTGCACGGTTTCCTCGATCGGCGTTTGCGGGTCAGGGCGATGGCAATAGACCAGATCGACAAAATCGAGCTGCAACCGGGCCAGCGAACCGTCGATCGCCTGCATCAGATATTTGCGGTTCAGCGTGTCGCGGCGATTGACGGTGTTGCCCTCGCGGTCGATGCCCCAGAAAAACTTGGTCGAGACGATGTAATTCAGTCGTGGCCATTTCAGGGCCTTGAAAGCCTGGCCCATCAAGATTTCACTGCGGCCCATTGCATAGACTTCGGCGTTGTCGAAGAAGTTGATGCCGGCGTCGTAGGCGGCAGCCAGCATCTCGGTGGCACCCTGGCTATCGACCTGGTTGTGATAGGTGACCCAAGAGCCCAGCGACAGTTCGGAAACCTGCAGGCCGCTACGGCCCAGACGACGGTATTGCATGGTTGATTCCTTGAAAAGTTGCCCGAGGGTAACGCAGACCGGGTTCAGCGCGGCTTGCAAGGTCATGCGGTAAGCTGTCCAGCCATGATGCAGACCCGAACGCTTGACCCTGATGCCGATTCGCCGCTTCACGCGGGCAACCCGCCGGTGCTGCATCTGGCGATCATCGGCGCCGGTCCGGTCGGCCTGAGCTTGGCGCTGCTGGCCGCGCAATTGCTGCCGCAGGTACGCATCAGCCTGTTCGATGCCCGCTTGATCGACAAGGATGTCTCGGGTGATCCGCGCACCCTGGCCTTGTCGCTCGGCAGCGTGCAATTGCTGCAGCGCTTGTCGGTCTGGGATCCAGGTCTGGCCCAGGCGATTCTGCAGGTGAATGTCAGCCAGGCGCCGCCGACCTTGCGACATCCGCTGTTCGGCGCATCGGGAGAACCTGAAGTGCGCTTGAGCGCGGCCGAGCAGGGCGTGTCGCAGCTTGGCGCCGTGATCAGTTACGGCCAATTGGTCGCGCCGCTGCAGGCTGCATGGAATGGACTTGTGGCGCTTCAACCGGGCCGACTGAGCAGTCGCTTCGGTGCCCCGGTAAAGAACTTGAAGCCGCTCGATGCGCCGCAGACTGGCGTCGAAGTCGATGCCGGCATTGCCGAGCGTTTCGACCTGGCCATCGTCGCTGAGGGCGGCGTGTTCGCCGAACAGGCGCGCAAGGCGGTCAGCCGTGACTATCTGCAAAATGCCTGGGTTGGCAGACTGGTGCTGGCTGATGACAGCCCGGCCGGCGTGGCTTTTGAGCGTTTCACCCGCAACGGGCCGCTGGCTTTGCTGCCCTTGCGGCCTGCGGCTGGCCAACCGCGTCAGGCCGCCTTGGTCTGGTGCATGCCACAAGCCGATGACGAGGTGGCCAGCTTAAGTGACAGCCAGCGTCTGGCGGTGCTGCAAAGTCAGTTGCCCGCAGCCGTCGGAAAATTGCAAGGCATCAGTGCGTTGAAATGCTTTGCGCTTGGGCTGAATGCCGAGCGCAGCCTGGTCGAGGGCCGCATTGTCCGCATCGGCAACGCCGCACAGACGCTGCACCCGGTGGCGGGTCAGGGGCTCAATCTGGGGCTGCGCGATGTCTATGCCTTGGTCGATGCCTTGCGCGGCAGCGGCGGCATCGACGCCGCGCTGCAGCGAGTCGAATGGCAGCGTGCACCGGATCGCTGGGTGATGATTGCTGCCACCGATTTCCTCGCCAGAAGTTTCGCCTGGCGCTGGCCCGGCCTGCCGGCTGCGCGCGGTTTGGCGCTGGCCATTCTGCAGGCCTTGCCGCCGCTGAAAAAGGCCTTGGCCCGGCAGATGATGTTCGGGCGGCGCTGAGAGGTCCTCGGCAGACTGTCCGCAGTTCCGGGCTGCTTGTCAGCAGGACCCGTTGTGCTCCAGCATGTAAACGGTCACCTGCGCGCTATCCAGACTCGACCAGCTTTTCAGCTGGACCGTAGATAAAATAGTATCTCGAAAACCCTATAAGTAAAAACGCTTGCCAGTCTATATTTTCTGGTAATAAATACCTGGCTGGTCGTAGACTTCGGCGCATGCAGTAGTTTAGTCAGGGAGCAGACTGCATGGTTACCTCGGCCCCAGCCAAATTGGTGGGCCAGCCAGCGCCGAGTCGCCGCAGCGGAATGCAGCGTCCCGCTCCTGGAAGAGATCGGCCCGTGCAAGCAATAGTAATTTATAACAATTAAAAAATATATCCAAAATGATAATATATCACAATAGTGATTATATTTCATATCTAAATATTGACTATGTGTAAGCATGTATTTCAGGCGCCGGCCTAGCAGGCCTGCGGCGTTCAGGAACGCCGTGCGGAATTCAACCGCAGGTGTTTTCCGAAAATTAAAATATATTCCCAGTAGGGCCTTGCAGTATTTATTCATGTAAAAGAATCTTCATCAATTGAATTCATAGAAGCCAAAGGAGTCGATCATGAAAATGTTCCAGAAGATAGTTCTAGGAGTCGCGGCAATATCCTGCGTCGGAGTGGAATCCTTTGCGCAACAAGCCGCAAAAATAGCAATCATGGAAGACATGTCTGGACCGTTGTCGGCCTCGACAGGCCCCGGTGCCGTCATCGCGGCAAAATTCGCGATCCAGGATTTTGGTGGACAAGCGCTTGGTAAACCGATCGGACTGCTGACTGGCGACCACCAGAACAAGGCTGACATTGCGTCCTCAATGGCGAGGAGTTGGTACGACGTTGATGGCGTGACCGCCGTGGTCGGACTCGGAAACTCAAGTGCTGCTCTGGCTGTCAGATCAGTTTCAAGTACAAAGAAAAAAATCGATATTGTGGTGAGCGGCGGTTCATCCGATCTGACCGGCAAGTCCTGCTCACCGACAGGATTCCATTGGATTTATGACACCTACGCCCTCGCCAAGAGTACTGGCGGCGCCGCAGTCAGAGCCGGCAATGACACCTGGTATTTCATTACCGCTGACTACGCGTTCGGTCACGCTTTGGAGCGTGACACCCGCGACGTCGTGCTTGCCAACAATGGCAAGGTTCTTGGCGGCGTGCGAGCGCCACTTGGCAATAATGACTTTTCGTCATTCCTGCTACAAGCCCAGGCATCAAAAGCAAAAATAATCGCATTGGCAAATGCCGGCGCAGACACGAGCAACGCGATCAAACAGGCGGGAGAATTCCAGATAACCAAATCCGGCCAGAAACTGGCTGGCTTGCTGGTCTTCATCACCGATATTCACGCCATTGGCTTGCAGCGCGCTCAGGGCTTGCTATTGACTGAAGCTTTCTATTGGGATACCGATGCACAGACCCGGGTATGGTCCGAACGCTTCTTCAAAGAGCACGGCGCCATGCCAACAATGCTACAAGCTGGCATTTATAGTGCGGTGACCCATTACCTCAAGGCTGTAACCGCTGCGGGAACGACCGAACCCGAGAAGGTCGCAAACCAAATGCGTGATACAAAAATAAATGACTTCTTCACAAATAATGCATACATACGCAAAGATGGACGCGTTATTCGCGATATGTACCTGTATTCCGTCAAGAAGCCCGAGGAATCCAAGCGGCCTTGGGATTACTATAACTTGATCGCTAAAGTTCCTGGAGTCGATGCCTTCAGACCGATGCAGGACGGGGACTGCGAGTACGCAAAGAAATAGTCGGCCTTCACGCGCCTGAGATTGGGTAATCGATCATGCTAAAAATCGGACACGAGGTAGCAGACGCCCGCGATAGAGGCTTACCTGTTGTGGCAATCGAGTCAGTGATCATCTCACCGGTGGGAAAGTACCCGGAAAACCTGACTCTGTTTGAGGAAGTCAGCCAGACGATCCGTGCGCAAGGCGCGATTCCTGCTCTTGTGGCGGTTATCGACGGGCAGATTGTCATCGGACCTGATGCGGCACAACTCGAGAAGATCGGACGGGCAAAATCGGTATCAAAGGCCGGCAAGCGCGAGTTGGCAATGGCACTCGTCAGCGGCAACTGCGCGTTGACAACGGTCTCGGCAACGATCTTCTGTGCACGTCTAGCCGGCATACAGGTCGCCATGACCGGTGCCATTGGTGGCATTCACCGGGGCTACGAGGAGACGCTTGATGCTTCGTCTGATCTGGAGGAAATCGCAGCAAATCCGGTGGCAATTGTCTGTACGGGTGCCAAGATCATTCTGGACCTGCCGCGAACCCTGGAATTCCTTGAGACGAAGTCCGTACCGGTGATCGGCTATCGTACCGGCAACTTTCCAGCCTATTTTGGCTCGACCCAGCTCTCTATCGATCGACTCGACGCGCCTGAAAAGGTTGCGGCTGTTCTTGATGTCCACTGGCAACTAGGTTCTGAAACGGGCGTCGTGGTGGCAATTGCGCCACCGAGCGAGATGGCGGCGGAGTTGCTGGAGGAACTGGTGGCGAAGTCCCTTTCCGCAGCGAAACTGGGCGGAATAGCAGGAAAGGCGTTGACGCCATTCCTGCTCGCTCAACTGGACCAGTTGACGTCCGGCCAAGCGGACAAGATACGCCGTACGGCAATATTGGCAGTGGCAAAGGCTGCCGGTCAGATCGCGGCTGCCTTTGCAAGGCGGCGGCTTGATGCCCGCGCAAGGTGAACCTTGCAAATGACGTGGCTGGAAAAAATATCATGCGTGCGATGAATATCGACCCGACCTATTTACCGTATCTCGAGAAAGCTGTGGCTGATCGGTCGGAGGCGCTGGACCTCGTGGATGTTGCGACTCGCCGCGCAAAGGTAGCCAAGGCCCGAGCCGAAAATCCGCCCATTGTTCCGGACGGTGTAACGGTAGAGCCGATCACTATACCCAGCGATGGTCTGCCGCTGCGCTTGCTTGTATTCCGCCCCGCTGCTGCAGTCGGTCTGTTGCCCGTGATACTTTATTGTCATGGCGGCGGCTGGATGTATGGTAGTCCGGAGCAGTCTTCTGAGCTAGCCTATCTCTATGTCAAAGAAGTCGGGGCTATCGTTGTTAGTCCTGAATATCGACTGTCGCCCGAGGATCCATTTCCTGCCGGCTTCAATGATTGCTATGCCGCTTTGACATGGCTGGCAGAACAGGGTTCGGATAATGGTATTGATACATCGAGAATCGCAGTTGCCGGCGAGAGTTCCGGTGGCAATCTAGCCGCCGCTTGTGCAATCGCTGCGCGCGATCGGCGAGGTCCTAAAATTCTGTTACAGCTGCTTAACTATCCTGCCATGGGATTGAACTTTCAAACTTTGTCATATGTAGAAAATTCGGATGCGCCGATACTTTCCGGACGGGAAATGAGGTATTTCTGGAAAAACTATCTAGCGGGAATGGATGTCAGCCCCGATGCCTGTGCAGTTCCCTTGGTTGCAGTCGAGCTTGGTGGGCTACCGGCAGCCCATATTATTACTGCAGAATATGATCCGCTACGAGATGATGGGCGCGACTACGCAGCGCGACTGCAACTCGCCGGTACTGGCGTTGTCGTTCGTAATGCCGAACGATTGACACATGGATTTTTCCGGGCGCTGTCCAGCAGCGAGGATGTGAAGAAAATGGCTAATTTCGCATGTGAGGCGCTACGCCTTGCTCTTTTTGGGATGGTAGATAAGCAAAGGAAAAGCAAATGGATTTGATACCAAGCATAATTCGCCCGATCATCGAGTGGGGAATTCGCGAGGAGTTGATGCATGGCGATCATACGTCTCAATTCCTGGATGGTCATAAGCAGATAATGACCGCCAATATATATATGAAGAAGCCGGGTATTCTATGTGGAATCCCGGTTGCGAAAATGACATTCGAAATTCTGGCCCCAGAGAGTGAGATTTCAATTCTCAAACAGGATGGCGAATTTTGCAGGCCCGGTGATGTCGTCATGACGATCAAGGCGCCGGCTTGGATATTTGCGGCCGGCGAGCGGCTGGCTTTGGATTACCTACAGCATCTTTCTGGCATCGCCACCGAAGCGCGAAAATATGTTGATTTGGTCAAGCCCTATGGCACCAAAATTTCCGATGCAAGGAAGGGTATACCACCGATCCGGGTGCTGCAAAAATATGCTGTGCGAAAAGGCGGAGCAATTCCGCACATGTACAGTCTGCACAATGCAGTGCTGCTCAAGGATAACCATATCAAGATGGCCGGTGGCATTAGCCCTGCAGTCGCCCAGTTGCGCGAACGTGGCCAACACACGCTCAAGATTGAATGCGAGTGCGAAACCCTTGAAGATACCAGGGAGGCGCTTGCCTGTGGTGTCGAATGTATTATGTTCGATAATATGGATATAGATGTATTGGCTGAGGCGGTAAAAATAGTCGGGGACAAAGCCTGGACCGTTGGCACCGGGGGCGTCAATGAAGAGACGGTGGTGCCAATCGCCAAGACCGGTGTCAAGCAGATCGCAATCGGCGGCATCGTACACAGTGCCAAGGTTGTCGACATTAGTATCGACATCGGGCAATTGAAAGCGAGTGCGTTGCGCGACATCGCTCTTGCCCAGAAGGGGCAGTGAAGATGGCGGAATTGGACCCCAAGGTCACCGTAGAAAAGGCGCTTGGGTTGTTCGCTGCGCCGATCGGATTGGTGCCTGCGCTTGATGTTGATTCCTGGGATGAAATGCTGCGTCTCGTCGAACAGACGACGAACGTGCAAGGGGTCGTCGGCTATAAACTGGGCTTGACGGGAGTTTTGCCGCGAGGCTTGCCGCATGCGATCAGCGTCTTGAGGAATATCACGGACCTGCCGCTGATCTATGACCATCAGAAGGCGGGGCCTGATATGCCGGATATGGCAGCCAAGTTTGCCAAGTTCTGCAGTGAAGCGGGTGCAGATGCGTTGATTTTGTTCCCTGTCGCCGGGCCACAAGCCGTTCGGAGTTTCGTTGGCGAAACGATACGACACGGTATGGTTCCGGTTGTCGGTGGCCATATACCGGTTCCGGATTATTGCATCTCGGGTGGTGGATTCTTGGTCGATGATGTGCTCGAACGCATCTTGGAGATTGCTGGTGATGTGGGTGCCAACAGCTTCGTCTTGCCTGCAAATAATACCGATGCGCTTCGACAAAAAATCGACTGGATGACGAATAATGTCGAGCAGCCCATCGTCTTTCTCACCGGCTTCGGTAGCCTCGGTGGAGATATTTCGAAGGCATTTCTGGCGGCAAAGGCTGCGCCTAGAAAATACGCGATCGTCGGCCGAGCGGTCGCTGCTAGTAAATCGCCAACCGAATCAGCGCAGAGATTTGTCGACGCAATGATGCAAGCCGTTTTGGATTGATAGGTTTAAAATGAACGATGCCAGCAGTGAAAGATCCGACGTAGCAACGAGCGCAACAGTATTCAAGTCGCCGAAGGGTCGGTTCAGCTTTGAGCCGGTAGCCTTGAATTTTGACAAAATGGGCGGATTGTTGCCCTTTGTCTTGCAGCATGCCTATACGGGGCAAGTCTTGATGGTAGGTTTTCTTAATCCAGAAGCCTGGAATGTTTCATGTCGAACTGGAATTTTAACCATGTACAGGCGAACCCTCCAGCGGCTCTGGGCTATGGGCGAGGATGACGGTAATTTTGTCGAAATAACCCGCGTTATTGTCGATTGTGATGATGACACGGTATTGTTCGAGACGGTACCTGAGCGGCATATTTGCGGGCATGGATTTTTGACCTGTTTTTGTCGCGAAATTCCAGCAAACCACGGGTAGGCAAGGCTTGCAATGACCGATGTTGATATTTCTGTGAATCACCCAGAGGCTCTGTTTATCAACGGGCAGTTCGTCGCTGGCACCGGCGAAGAGATTATTGTCTGCAACCCCAGCAACAATCTACAACTGACAACGGTACGGTCGGCCGGAAAACTGCAAGTTGATGCCGCAGTAGCCGCCGCGCGGGTGGCCTTTACTCAGGGCCCTTGGCCGAATCTTGTTCCATTCGAGCGTGGTCAATATTTGAGCAGGATTGCGCAAGCGATTGAGGCACGTTGCGAAGATATTGCCCGAATTGATGCGATCAGTTCGGGAAAGCCGATCAAAGGTGCGCGACGAGAGGTTCTCGGTGCAGCCAGGGTATTTTCCTATTATGCGGGCCTGGCCCCCGATCTGACGGGTAGCACGATCCCGCTTGGTAGCCAGAATTTTGCATTCACCAGCCGGGAGCCGGTCGGGGTTGTAGGGCAGCTAGTTCCCTGGAACTTTCCATTTCTGGCCGCTGCCTGGAAACTTGCGCCTGCACTCGCGGCGGGTTGCACGGTCGTTTTGAAGACTTCGCCGTTTACACCGTTGTCGGCGCTGGTTCTTGCTGAAATTCTCCGATCGATCGATCTACCGAAGGGTGTTGCCAATATCCTTTCAGGGGGACAAATGGCCGGATCGGCGCTGGTGGCGCATCCGGGCATAGACATGATTTCGTTTACCGGCTCGACGAGCACGGGTGCTGCAGTGATGCAGTCGGCAGCCGCCGGTATCAAGCGAGTCGCACTGGAACTGGGAGGCAAGAGTCCGACCTTGGTTTTTGCCGACGCTGATCTGGCCGCGGCAGCCAGCGCATCCGTGCGGGCTGTCTTCGGCAACTCGGGGCAGAGTTGTTCGGCCAGGTCCAGGATCTATGTGGAGTCGGCGGTGTACCAGGAGTTTGTTGCAAGGCTTGAGGCTGAAACAGCCTTGCTGAAGATCGGGGCGGTGCTTGATGAAACGACAGATTTGGGCCCGTTGATTGCCAGGGAGCATTGGCAACGGGTCGACGAACTCGTACGCAGTGGCACAAAAGACGGCGCCCGTTTGATTTGCGGCGGCGGAAGGCCGGTTGGTTTGGAAGACGGCAACTATTTCCAGCCGACAATTTTTTCTGAAACGAAAGCTGGCATGAGGATTGTGGAGGAGGAGATTTTTGGTCCAGTCGTGGCTGTGGCTTGCATGGATGCGTCCGATGCCATTGATCTGGCGAATGATTCGGCCTTTGGCTTGTCAGCTTCGATTTGGACCAAGGACTTGACGCGCGCATTGAAGGTGGCGAAAGGGCTTCGGGTGGGGAGCATCAACATCAACGCGCATCCAAGCGCGAGTCAAATAGGTGCATTTATGCCCTTCGGAGGATTCAAGCAATCAGGTATCGGCAGGGAACTCGGACGACAGGGGCTCGAGCAATACACTGAGACAAAGAATGTGCTGATCGGGATTGAATCCTGAGTGGTTGGGGGTTATTCGTTGAACGGTGGCAGTCTTCCGTCGGAGTCAGCCGAGGTGTGAAACAGGACAAGGAGTGATGATGAACAGAATATTTTCCAAGCCGATCGTTTGGGCCTTGCTTGCCTTGGCACTGCTGTTGAACGGCTGCGGTGGCGGTGGTGGCGGCGGCAGCAGCAGCAATGCATCGATCCTTATCGCGAACGGCAATTTCATTGACGCTCCGGTGCAAGGAATGAAATTTCTCTCCGGCGGGCAGACCGGACTGACCGGAGCCAATGGTGAGTTCAGTTATGAGGTCGGGAAGTCAGTGACGTTTTCGGTTGGCGGCGTGGTCGTCGGGAATGCGCCCGGGGCCGCTGTCATCACGCCGATGGACCTGGTAAAGGCAGCACATCCAGGCACGTCGGTGACGGTTGACATGCCGTCGGTGGTCCAGATCGCCCAGTTCCTGCTGACGTCAAGCAGCCTGACCCCAACCGGTATGAAGATTGACCCGGCGGTCACCGCCGCATGTTTCAACCAGAATCTTGATCTTCCCACGGCGGCGGCGGCGAACTTTGCCACGCTGATCAACGAGGTGGCCAAGAATTCCGGCAACAGGACTGTGACCGGTGCCGCCGATGCCCTGGGCCATCTGGCAGCCAGCATCAGCGCCATTGCAACGGGTGGAAAAATCGTCTTGCCAGACGTCAAGATCACCGGCGGAGGTGCCAATTTGCCAGCCGTAAATACCGGGCTGACCTACACGATTTCGGGCAAGGTGACGGCCAGCAACGGTACAGGTCTTGCCGGTGTGATGCTGAGTTCAACCTTCACCCCGGTCACCCTCACGACCATCGGTTTGACGGCCATTCAAACGACTGACAGCAGTGGGAATTACAGTTTTCAGGTCGGGAAAAACGGCAGTTACGCCATCAATATCTATCACGGAGGAAAGACCTTCGACCCGCCGTCAAGGACTGCTGTCGTGAACGATGCCAATGTGACGGGACAGAATTTTCTGGCCGTCAATTGAGGAGTTGATCAGCCGCCCTGACTTGTCAATGCGGCCATCTGACCCTGCGCGGCTTTGCGGTCGGCTGCGACTCTGACCGCGCTCGGACGCTCGCCGATCAGCTTGGCATAGGGTTTCCAGTCGACCCCACCCGTCGTTAAGAGGTCTTCGCCCAGAACCGACTTGCAGGACATCGCGATCAGCGCCAGGCTGGCCCAGGCAGAACAATCAGCCTGGGTGAAGGTAGCGCCGGCGACATAAGGGGCGAAGCGGGCCAGGCGTTTGAAAGCCGCGATGTTCTTCAGCAGCGTCTTGCGTACCCGCTCCTTGGTGCTCTCGCTGACCGTGCCACCGAAGAAGGCCTGGCCATACAACTCGCGCGCCACCAGTTCCAGATGCAACTCGATGAAGGTGATCAATTCATGCACCTTGGCGGCATCAAATGGATCGGCGGGCAGCAACGCCGGGCTGGGTTGAATCGCTTCCAGATAATCAAGAATCACCTGGCTTTCGCACAGCGACCCTTGCGCTGTCCGGATGAACGGCACCTTGGCCAGCGGCGAGGCGCTCAGCACCGCCTCATCCTTGGAGTGCGTCATCACCAGCGATTCCTCGAAGGGGATGCCTTTTTCCAGCAAGGCCAGCTTGACCTTGTTGTAGTAATTTGAAATTGCAAAGCCGCAGAGCGTGATCATGGAATTCTCCGGATGGGGGTCGGCCAGTCTAAGCCTGGCCCGTCCCGCCGCTTGCCGCCGAGGCGACAACTATCGGTTGACGAAAAAGATGCCTACAGCGAGCGCCACCAGGGCCATCCAGAGCCGCAGGGTGATCGTATCGCCCAGAATCAAGGCACCTGCAACCAGTCCGAACAATGGTGTGGCCAAGGTGAAGCTGGCCAGTCGCGTCGCCGGGTAATGGCGCACCATCCAGAACCAGAGCAGATAGCTGGCAAAGCTGACAACGACCGTCTGGAACAACATCAGGCCAGCGAGCCGGAAAGACCAGTTCAGGGGCAGCGCCTCAGAGCTGAAAAGGGCTGCCAGGCAAAGGGCCAGACCCGCTATGCCGAGTTGGTAAAGCAGGGTCTTCTCGGCGCTGCTGCTGGCCAGTCTTGAGCCGCGTATTGCCAGAGTGGTGCCGCCCCACAGCAAGGCTGAAAGCACGCCTAGGCTGTCTCCTAGCCATTGCAGCGACGAGCCGCTGGAATGGCTGAAGTTTTCGGCAAAAGCCCAGGCAACCGCGCCGAAAGCCAGCGCCAGACCCGCCACTTGGCGCAGGTTCAACCGCTCGGAGCGGGCGATGAAGGGCATGCCAAGGGCGACTACAAACGGGCTCAGGTAAATGAAGACAACCATGCGCGAGGCGGTCGTGAACTGTAGACCTAGGAAGATGCAGGCGAACTCGGCTGCGAACAGGCTTCCGGCCAGCAATCCGCCGGCGAGACTGCCGTCGCGCTCGAACAAGGCAATGCCGCGCCAGCCTGCCCAGACCCAGACCAGCAAGGCCGAGCCCAGCGAGCGCAGCCCGGCCTGCCAGAGCGGTCCGATCTCACTCAGGCCGGCCTTGGCTGCGACCTGGTTGAGCCCCCAGATCGAACAGCACAGCAACAAGCCGAGTAGGGCGACGCGATCCAGTTTTGATTTTCTTGTGTGACTCATTGATTGACGCTCCGGTTCTGCCCGTTGATTGAAAACAGCAATGCGCAGGTCAGCCCGGCTATCGCTCCGCTCAGATGGGCAAAGGGCACGACTGCGATGTCCCATCCCGGCACCTGACGCATTGCCGCGCCAAGTGGTTGTTCCAGCAAGAGCTTGATCAGCAGCCCGGCAGCGATGGCTGCGCCGAGCAGGCGATCGCGGCCTTGCCTGAACAGCAGTTCCACCACGGCAATCGCCACGCCGGCATGCAAGACGCCGGACAGGCCGCCGTAATGCTGCAGGTCGGATAGCAACAGCAGCCCTATCTGCGTCAGCGGCCATGCCAGCAGCCAGGCCCAGGCGCAGCGTGCTGGCAAGGTCGCCGCCAGCCCGAGCCAGGCAAGTACAGCGCAGCCGGCCAGATTGGCCAGCAGATGCCTGACACTCCAATGCACAAAGGCAGCGCTGAAGGCACGCCACGGTTCAGCGGCAAGCATGTGGGCTTGCCAGTCAAGCCCATCGGTTGCCAGGGGCCAAGCCAGCATGGCGCCAGCTGCGAATATAGCCGCCAGCAGGGCCCAGGGGCTCAAGAAAAAACGGCTTGCCACAGCGCCAGCACGGCATCGCGATGATGGTCCAGCCCGGTCTCGACCAACCTGGTTTCGTCGAACGATGTCGGCTGTTCATCGAGCCGCGCCCGATGCTGGGCCCGGCGCAACTCGCGGTAGGCGTTGGCGGCGGAAAAACCAATACCTTCAGCCAGCAAACCGGCTTCTTCAGCGTGCCCGAGCAGGGCAATGACGCCGGCGTTGGCGATCAATGCCGGGTGCTTGCCGGCGTGAGCGAGAGTCAGGTATTGCAGTGCGAATTCGGCATCCATCATGCCGCCGGGGCTGTGCTTGACGTCGAAATGCCCGACTTTCACCGGCCTGGATGCACGTACTTTAGTGCGCATCGCCTGCACTTCGGCACGCAAGGCAGCGTGGTCACGGGGCGCGGTCATCACGCGGCGCCGCACCGCCTCGAAGGGCTCGGCCAGCGAGGGATCGCCAGCGCAAAAGCGCGCCCGGGTGATCGCCTGATGCTCCCAGGTCCAGGCGGTATTGCTGCCGCGGCCGGACTGGTATTTTTCGAACGAGGCCAGCGAAGTCACCAGCAGGCCTGAATTGCCGTTCGGACGCAGCGCAGTGTCGATGTCGAACAGCTCGCCTGCAGAAGTTCTCACCGTCAGCCAAGTGATCAGCTTGCGAACGAAAGCGGCATAGATTTCGGCGGCGTTCTCGTCCTCATCGTCGAACAGGAAGACCACATCGAGGTCGCCGCCATAACCGAGTTCCTTGCCGCCCAATTTGCCATAGGCGATCACGGCAAAGCGCGGCTGTGGCCGATGCGCTTGTTTCAACCGGGCCCAGACCCATGCAATCGTGCATTGCAGCACCGCATCGGCCAGCGCCGACAACTCGTCGGCCACCTGCTCGACGCTGATTTCGCCTTCCACGTCGCGCACCAGGGTGCGGAATACTTCGGCCTGATGGGCTCGGCGTAAGGTGTCGAGCAAGGCCTCTTCATCCGCCTCACCCGATCTTGCCCAGGCATCATGCCGGTTGTGCAATTCCTTGATGAAGTCGTCGCCACTGAATCGGTCGTGCAACAAGCGCTCGTCTGCCAGTTCATCAATGACGCCGGGATGCAGCATCAAGTAGCGCATCGGCCAGCGCGCCAACCCCAGCAAGCGCAGCAAGCGGGTCTGTACTGCCGGGCGTTCGACCAGCAAGGCCAGATAGCTTTCGCGCCGCAGCAGCGGCTCGATCCAATCGACAAAACGCAGTGCCGCGTCCATCGTGCAGCCGCCGTCCTTGACGGCATCGGCTGCACGACCGATCAATTTGGCCAGGCGCAGGCGTGATTCGTCGCGCAATGCCTGTACGCGCTGCTGGCCGGCCAGTCGTCTGACCGCGGTGGCCAGTTCCGACGGCAATTTGGCCAGGAATTCTTCGGTGTCGACGGTCAATGCCGGGCCGCCGCAACTTCGACAACCATTGCCGGCCGGCGCCTGGCCGTCATGCAGAAGTGAATCGAATTCGGTGGCGACAATTTCACGCACTTCGCAGAGCCGATCGAGTAGTTCGCAGGCGTCGACATGGCAGCTCATGCCCAGGCTGCGGGCGATCCAGGCCAGATCCGAGTCCTGGCCTGGCAGGCAATGGGTTTGCTGGTCGTCGAGAAACTGGATCCGGTGTTCGACCCGGCGCAGGAAGACATAGCAGTCGACCAGCTTGGCGGCCGTCGCCGGCTTCATCAAGCCACTCTCGGCCAGACGGCCCAGCGCCTTGACGGTTGAACGGGTGCGGATTTCTGGAAATTGGCCGCCACGCACCACTTGCAGCAGTTGCACGGTGAACTCGATCTCGCGGATGCCACCGCGTGACAGCTTCACATCATTGGCACGCTCGGGTCTGCCGGCAGCGCGGCGCTGCGCTTCGTCGCGGATCTTGCGGTGCAGCTGCCGCAGGCCTTCGAAGACGCCATAGTCGAGATAGCGCCGGTAAACGAACGGGGTGACCAGCGAGCGCAAGGCCAGCGCACGGCCGTTTTGCGTGCTTTCCATTGGCGCCACCACACGGCTTTTCAGCCAGGCAAAGCGTTCCCACTCACGCCCCTGGACGAAGAAATATTCTTCCAGCATCGCCATGCTGACTGCGGCCGGACCCGAATTGCCGTTCGGCCGCAACGCCAGATCGACTCGGAAGACCTGTCCGTCGTCGGTGACATCGCCGATCAGCGCGTAGAGCCGATGTGCGACCCGGCTGAAATACTCATGTGCGCTGATCGAATGACTGCCGTCGGTCTGCCCATCTTCTTCGTAGACATAGATCAGGTCGATGTCGGATGAGACATTCAATTCGCGGGCGCCGAGCTTGCCCATGCCGACCACCCAGAAATCGATCACTTCGCCGGCCTGATTGCGGGCACAGCCCGAGCTTGCGTCCTGATCAGAGCGCGCCTGCGCCAGCGCCAGGCATAAACTGACTTCGGCCAGGTCGGTCATCACGCCGGTGACTTCATGCATCTCGGCGCCGGCCTCGATGTCGAGTACTGCAAGGCGTTCAAGTACCAGATGGCGCGCGACCCGTAGCGCCCTGGTCAGTGGACTTCCAGCCTCTTGCAAGCAGGAAATCAGCACCTCGATGGCGGCCCGATCTGGCAGGCCTGACGGCAGCAGATCAAGCAGGTTGGCATAGCGGCGTCGCACGCGCTGGACAAATCGGCTGTACCCAGCATCCGCAATCGCCGGCAGTTTGGCATTTGAAGTTGGTTGAGCCTCGGTCATAGGTCGCTGCGCTGTGCTAGATTCGCTCCGACACCGCCGCGGAGAAACGCAACAGGCCGGCATCCGCCAGGCCTGCGCCAAATCTCCGAACCGAGGTCATCGATTCACAATTTACTGGCTCCACGGCGAGCACCCCTCATCAACGTGCTTGCAACTGCTACTGCCGCCGTCCAACAATGGCTGAGAACACCGGCCCGCCTGCTCTGGCGGATGGGCCGCTGGGTGTTCGGCTTGCTGCTGCTGGCCTGGACGTTGGTTTTGTTGATATTGCTGGTCTTGCACGGGCTGATTCTGCCGCACATCGACGAATGGCGTCCGGCACTCGAACAGCAAGCCTCGCGCAGCCTGGGAATACAGCTGCGCATCGGCAGCATTGTGGTCAATACGGGGGCCTGGATTCCGGCGCTGGATCTGCGCGAAGTTCGGCTGCTGGATCCCCAGGGACGCGAAACGCTGCGCTTGCCCGGGGTCAAGGCAGCGTTGTCGGTGCGCTCTTTGCTGGCCTTTGAACTGCGCTTTTCCCAGCTCTTGATCGAGGCGCCGCAACTCGAAGTCCGGCGCGATGCACTGGGCAAGTTCTTTGTCGGAGGACTCAGCGTTGACGCCGCCGAGCAGGCCCAGACCAGCGGTCTGGCCGATGAAGTGGCTGACTGGCTGTTTTCGCAGCATGAACTGGTGATCCTGAACGGCCGCGTGCGTTGGATCGATGAGCTACGAATTGCACCCCCACTCGAACTCTCCGACCTGAACCTGGTGTTGCGCAATGGGCTGCGCCAACACGATCTGCGGCTTGACGCCACCCCCCCGTCCGACTGGGGCGAGCGCTTCAGTCTGCAGGGAAAATTCACCCAGAAGTTACTGAAGCGGCCTGGTGATCTGAGCCAATGGACCGGGCAGTTTTATGCCAGCCTGCCGCGCACCGACCTGGGTCAGTTGCGGCGCCATGTCGATCTGCCGTTCGAGCTCAGCGAGGGCGATGGCGCGCTGCGCGCTTGGCTTGACGTCAAGAACGGCAAGCCCGAGGGCGTGACGGTTGACATGGGGCTGCGCGCAGTCAAATTGCGTCTGAATCCGAGTGCGGAGATGCTCGACCTGGCGCATATCGAAGGCCGCTTGCAGTTGCAGAGGGACCCTCAGCGCTTGAAACTGCAGGCCACTCAACTCGGGTTCGTCAGTGGCGACGGCGTTGTCTGGCCACGCAGCGATTGGGATGTCCAGTTGCGGATTGCCGAGCCTTCGGGCAAGGAGCTTGGTGCGGGTGTCGACGTCGGTCTGGATGGGCGGCAATACCGATTGCTAGGCGGCGAGTTCAGGGCACAGCGCCTTGATCTGGCGTTGATGGCCCAGATCGCTCAGCGCCTGCCGATCGGAGCCGAACCCCGAGCCCGGCTTGGCAAGCTGGCGCCTCAGGGGCTACTGACTGACTTCATCGCGCTCTGGGATGGACCGCTAGACGCGCCGCGCAGTTACCGGGTGAAGGCCAGGATCGATGGCTTGCGCTTGGCCAGTCTGCCAGCGGCTGCGCATCAAAGCCTCGGCCATCCTGGCTTGGCGGGTGTGGCGCTGCAACTCGAGGCCAATGAGCATGGCGGAACGGCACAACTGACCTTGGCCGATGGCGTGCTGGACTGGCCGGGGCTGCTTGAACAGCGACTGCTGCCCTTGCAGCGGCTGGCGGCCAATCTGGATTGGCGCATCGAGCCGGGCAACAAGCAAATCGAGTTGAAGGTCAGCGGATTGCAGTTCAACAACGCCGATCTGCGTGGCGAATTCGATGCGGTCTGGCGCAGTGGTCGCAGTGCTGCTGGCAACCTCGATTTGACCGGGCGCATCGACCGCATCGTTGCCAACAAGGTGCAAGCCTACCTTCCGCTGAGCCTTGGCGAGTCGGTTCACAGCTACCTGAAAGACGCGATCCGCAGCGGCGAGGTCCGCGCTGTGGCAATCAAGCTGCGCGGCGAGTTGGTGGATTTTCCCTTCAACGCAGGTCATGCCGGGCAGTTCCGGATCACGGCCCAGGCGCGCGATGTGACGCTGGCCTATGTGCCGCCAGTTGCCGGGCAGCCGCTGGCATGGCCTATTCTGGAGCATATCGATGCCGAACTGCTGTTCGACCGCGGCAGCATGCAAATCCGCAATGGCCGAGCGAAGGTACTGGGCTATGAGCTGTTGACGGTCAATGGCGACATCAAAAACCTGCTTGACAAGCCTGTGCTCGAGATCGAGGGCACCGGGCGCGGCCCGGCAGCCGAGTTGCTGCGTTTCATGAAGGCCTCGCCAGTCAATGATTGGACCGGTGCCGCGCTGGCCCAGTCCAGCAGCACCGGCCCGGCCTTGCTCAGCCTGGGGCTGCAGTTGCCGCTGGCTGATCTGAACAAGACTGCCATCAAGGGTAGTGTCCAATTGTCCGGCAATGATCTGCGCATTCGCCCGGATATGCCGCTGCTGGGCAATGCCCGCGGCAAGGTCTTGTTTGACCGCAATGGCGTGACGGTGCAGGCGGGTCAGGCCAGGCTGGCTGGCGGCGATACAACGGTTGAAGGCGGCAGTCAACGCGATGGCAGTCTGCGTTTTACCGCGCAGGGTCTGGCCACGGCCGAAGGCCTGCGCCGCACGCCTGAACTGGGGCTGGCTGCGAAGCTGGCACAGGCGGCGAGCGGGCAATCGACCTACCGCCTGCAACTGGGATTCGTGCAGGGGCAGGCCGAGTACACGCTGACGAGCAACCTGGCCGGGATTGCGCTTGACCTGCCCGCGCCGCTGCGCAAGGATGCCGAAAGCCTGTTGCCGCTGCGTCTTCAATCGAGCTTGCAAGGCCTCGCGCGTGACGAGTTGCGTATCGATCTGGGCAATGCCTTGCATCTGCAGTACCAGCGCGATCTGAGCAGCGAGCCGGCGCGGGTGCTGCGCGGCGCCGTCAGCGTGCAGGAGAATTTGCCACCGTTACCGGCTTCCGGGGTGCAGTTCCAGGCTAATCTGGCCAGCGTCAATCTGGATGAGTGGTCAACAACGGCGCAGCGATTTTTCGGCGGCGAAACGCTCGACAGCGGCTATGCACCGAACCAGATCGCCTTGCGGGCGCAAAGCCTGCAGTTGTCCGGTCGGCCTCTGACCCAGGTGGTGGCGGGCATCACGCGGGCGCCCGAGCAGGGCAACTGGCGCATCACGCTCGATGCGCAACAGTTGAGTGGTTACCTGGAATGGCGCGCTGCGACCGCGACCAACGCCGGGCGTGTCTTTGCGCGGCTGGCAAGGCTGGCCTTGCCCAAACAGGATGCTGACTCGGTCAGCCAATTGCTGGAAAATCAGCCGGTCAACGTGCCGGCACTGGACATCGTGATCGATGATTTCGAGTTGCGCGGCAAGCATCTCGGGCGCTTGGAAGTGGAAGCTCAGGCCAGCGGTGCGGCGCGCGACTGGCGGCTTTCCAAGCTGCAGTTGAAGAATGCCGATGCCGTCCTGAATGCCACTGGCAATTGGGCGAGCGAGGCAGCAGCGGGCCCGCGCCGCACCAAGCTCGATTGGAAGCTCGATGTGGCAGACGCCGGTAATTTTCTCGAACGCATGGGTCAGGGCCGGGTGCTGCGCGGCGGACGCGGCCAGCTGAACGGCCAGATTGGCTGGAGTGGCTCGCCTTTGTCGCCCGACTATCCCAGCATGACCGGCAAGTTGAATCTGCT
Source organism: uncultured Burkholderiales bacterium (assembly GCA_903820745.1). GTDB lineage: Bacteria > Pseudomonadota > Gammaproteobacteria > Burkholderiales > Burkholderiaceae_C > Paucibacter_A. The sequence continues at coordinate 50,774 of CAIJIT010000284.1, read as the reverse complement.
GCTCGATGCCGGACAGTTTCTGAAAGCCGAACCCGGCGTCGGTCGACTGTTGGGCGTGTTGAGCCTTCAATCACTGCCGCGGCGTTTCTTGCTCGATTTCCGCGATGTGTTTGCTGAAGGCTTTGCCTTCGACGGTGTGACCGGTGATGTGACGGTGGAGCGAGGCATGGCCAGCAGCAGCAATCTGCGCATGCGCGGCGTTCAGGCGGCGATCCTTCTCGAAGGTCGCGCTGACCTGGCGGCGGAAACCCAGAACCTGCGCGTGCTGGTGGTGCCCGAGGTCAGCGCCGGTGGCGCCGCGCTGGCCTATGCCGCGATCAACCCGGCGATAGGCTTGGGCGCCTTTCTGGCGCAGTTGGTGCTGAGCCGGCCCATGGCAGCAGCGAATACGCATGAATTCCACATCACCGGCAATTGGGACGACCCGAAAGTCGAGCGGGTTGAGCACCGGATTGAAGTACCGAGCAAAGGGGCGAGCGCACCATGAAGAATGTAAAAATTGCCGCGATCCAGATGGTTTCCACACCCGATCTGGCAACGAATCTGGCGCGTGCCCGCCATTGGCTGGCTGAAGCTGCGGCGCAGGGCGCTGAACTGGTCGCCTTGCCCGAGTATTTCTGCCTGATCGGCCGGGCTGACGCTGACAAGTTGGCGATTGCCGAGACGCCGGGTGACCTTCGCGCGCCGATCCAGCGCATGTTGAGCGAGACAGCGGCGCAGTTGGGTGTGTGGATCATCGGCGGTACGCTGCCGCTGCGCACGGCCTCGACTGGTCTGGTGCGCAATGCCTGCTGCGTCTATGCGCCTGATGGCCGTCAAGCCGCGCGCTACGACAAGATCCACCTGTTTCGTTTCGACGATGGCCGCGAAAGCTATGACGAGGGCCGCGTGCTGGAAGCCGGTAGCGAACCGGTGGCCGTGCAGGCCGGGCCGATCAGGGTGGGCTTGAGCGTCTGCTACGACTTGCGTTTCCCCGAGTTGTACCGGCGCATGAGCTTCGAGCCGGGTCAGCCCGCTTGTGACCTGATCAGCGTGCCTTCTGCATTCACTTACACGACTGGCGAGAAACATTGGGACTTGCTGCTGCGCGCCCGTGCGGTCGAGAACCAGGCTTATGTGATCGCGCCGGCTCAGGGTGGCTTGCATGAAAACGGCCGGCGGACCTGGGGCCATACGATGATCATCGACCCCTGGGGCGAGGTGCTGGCCTGCCTGCCGGAAGGCGAGGGCCTGGTGCTGGCCGAACTCGACCGGGCCAGGTTGGCGCAGGTGCGCAGGCAATTGCCGGCGCTGCAGCATTGCCGGCTCTGACTTCGCTGGGTCGGTCAGCCCCCTGAACTTCCCACTATGCGTTCAGAGCATGGCGGCATGCTCACAAGGCTTTGAATTGCCGCCCAAGTGCTGCGGGTTCGCGCTACCGTTGACTGCACCTGAAAGCAATGGAGTCCCGCATGTCGAAACTGTCTTTTGTTTCCCCGACCCGCAATAGTCCCTGGGGTACCTATCTGTCCCAGATCGATGCGGTGGAGCCCTATCTGGGCCCGCTGGCTCGCTGGGTCGAGACCCTGCGCCGGCCCAAGCGCATCCTGATCGTCGATGTGCCGATCGAACTCGACAATGGCACGGTGGCCCATTACGAAGGTTATCGGGTCCAGCACAGTCTGACGCGCGGACCGGGCAAGGGCGGTGTGCGCTATCACCCCGATGTGACCTTGGAAGAAGTGATGGCGCTGGCAGCCTGGATGACAATCAAGAATGCTGCGATGAACTTGCCCTTTGGCGGTGCCAAGGGAGGCATCAGGCTCGAGCCCAAAGCCCTGTCGCTGAAAGAGCTGGAAAAAGTCACACGCCGCTACACCAGCGAAATCGGCATCGTCATCGGCCCGCAGCAGGACATCCCGGCCCCCGATGTCAACACCAATGGCCAGATCATGGCCTGGATGATGGATACCTATTCGATGAATACCGGCTCGACCGCCACTGGTGTGGTCACCGGCAAGCCGATTCCGCTCGGTGGCTCATTGGGCCGGGTCGCAGCGACCGGACGCGGGGTGTTCGTGATCGGCCGCGAGGCCATGCGCCGGCTTGGCCTGCCGATGGACGGCGCGCGGGTTGCGGTGCAGGGGTTCGGCAATGTCGGCTCGGTAGCCGCCAAGCTGTTCGCTCATGCCGGCGCCAGGATCGTCGCGGTGCAGGACCATAGCGGAACGATCCTCAACGAGGCCGGGCTGGACATGGCTGACCTGCTCCAGCATCTGGCCAGCAGCGGCGGCGTTGGTGGCTTTGCTGGTGCCGACACCCTCGCCGATGAAGACTTCTGGAAGGTCAAGACCGATGTGCTGATTCCAGCCGCATTGGAAGGGCAGATCACCGCAGCGCGTGCCTTGGGCTTGCAGACAAAACTGGTGCTGGAGGGCGCGAACGGTCCGACCACACCCGATGGCGATGCGGTGCTGGCAGACCGGGGAATCACCGTCGTGCCTGATGTGATCGCCAATGCGGGCGGCGTGACGGTCTCCTACTTCGAATGGGTGCAGGACTTCAGCAGCTTTTTCTGGACCGAGGACGAGATCAATGTGCGCCTCGACAAGATCATCATCGGCGCCTTCAAGCATATCTGCGACACCGCAGAACAGCATCAGATCCCACTGCGGACAGCAGCTTTCGTGGTCGCTTGCAGCCGCGTCCTGCAAGCCCGCCAAGAGCGGGGGCTCTACCCATGACTGCAGGGTGCGAGCGCGGCTGAGTCGTACGGACGGGCCGGCCCCGTCGATATACTCCGCGGCATGAGTCAAACCAATGTCTTCGATCCCGACCGTGCGGTCTCGATTGCCCGCAAAGCGCTGCTGATCGAAGCTGCGGCACTGACCGATCTGGCGCCGCGCCAGGGTGCAGCATTCGCCGCTGCGGTGAAGGCGATGCTCGCCTGTTCGGGTCGCGTGGCGGTGATGGGTATGGGCAAGAGCGGGCATGTCGGGCGAAAGATCGTTGCGACGCTCGCTTCGACCGGCACGCCGGCCTTGTTCGTGCACCCGGCCGAGGCCAGCCATGGCGATCTGGGCATGGTGACGCCCAAGGATGTGGTGCTGGCGCTTTCCAACTCGGGCGAGAGCGATGAGTTGAACGCGGTCCTGCCCGTGCTCAAACGCCTTGGCGTGCGCATCGTCGCGATGACCGGCAGGGACGATTCGAGCCTTGCCCGACATGCCGACATCGTCCTCGACTGTGCGGTGGCCGAAGAAGCCTGCCCACTGAATCTGGCACCAACTGCCAGCACCACCGCGCAGATGGCCTTGGGCGATGCCTTGGCGGTGGCTTTGCTCGATGCGCGCGGCTTCAAGGCCGAAGACTTTGCACGCTCGCATCCGGGTGGCGCGCTGGGTCGAAAGCTGCTGACCCATGTGCGTGATCTGATGCGTAGCGGTGCGGATTTGCCGCGCGTTGCCCCTGAGCTGCCTTTCACCGAGATGATGCGCGAAATGTCAGCCAAGGCCTTGGGCGTGGCGATCGTCGTCGATGGCCAGGACCATGTGCAGGGCATCTTCACCGATGGTGACTTGCGTCGCTTGGTTGAACGCGGCAGCGACTTGCGCAGCCTGACTGCCGGCGACGTTGCTTCAGGCGCGCCGCGCACGGTGGCCCCTGATGCGCTGGCGGTTGATGCGGCTGACATGATGGAGGCGGCGCGGATCACGGTTGTGCTGGTGGTCGATGCAGAGCGGCATTTGCTCGGCGCCATTACCATCAACGATCTGATGCGGGCCAAGGTGATCTGATGAAGGCTTCATTGCATTTCGCACCCGAGCTGCTATTGCTGGCGCAAGGCACCGGTCTCGGACTGAAAGCGGCGATTTTCGACGTTGACGGCGTGTTGACCGATGGCAGCATCTACATTGGCGAGCAGGGCGAAAGCTTCAAGGCTTTTTCAAGCCTCGATGGGCATGGCTTGAAGTTGCTGGTGCAGGGCGGCATCACGCCAATCATCATCACCGGGCGGGATTCACCTGCAGTGCGCCGCCGCGTTGCCGATCTGGGCTTGCCATTTGCCGCTTACGGTGCGCGTGACAAACTGGCTGTGGCGCAGCCGCTGCTTGATCAGCTTGGCCTGCAATGGGCCGAAGTGGCGGTGATGGGGGATGACTGGCCCGATCTGCCCTTGTTGACCCGCGCTGGTTTTGCCTGTGTGCCAGCGCAAGCCCATGCCGAGGTCAAAGCCATCGCGCATTACGTGACGCAGGCGGAAGGCGGGCGCGGCGCTGCACGCGAATGCTGTGACTTGCTGCTGCAGGCCAATGGGCGCTATGTACAGTTGTTGAACGGTCACCTCGACACCCTCGACGGAGGGGCTTGATGGCGGTGCTGGCGCCATCCTCGTTCGGTCTGGCTCCGAGCCCGGTGCAGCCGCTGGTCTGGCGGGTCCAGGCCCTGCTTGCGGCTTATCTGCCCTTGGTGGTGATGGCCGTGCTGGCCAGCGGGACCTGGTGGTTGGTGAAAAACACGCCTTTGCTCGAAGGGCCGACCGAGGCAATCGCCCCTCGGCACCTGCCCGACTACAGCATGAAAAACTTCGACCTACAGCGCATCGGTGCCGATGGGCGGCTGCGCATCCGGATTGAAGGTAGCGAGTTGCGGCATTTTCCGGATACCGATACGCTTGAAATTGACGGGGTGCGACTGCGCGCGATCGCTGCTGACGGCAGCCAGACCTTGGCCACAGCCGGCCGGGCGATCTCGAACGGCAATGCGAGTGAAATTCAATTGCTGGGCAAAGTGAATTTGCGGCGTTTCGACAGCAAGCAGCAAGGGGCGGCCCTGTCTGCGCCAAGGCTGGAGGTGCGCGGGGAGTTTTTGCAGTTGCTGGCGAATACCGAACAACTGCGTTCGCATTTGCCGGTGACTTTGATTCATGCCGGTAGCGAGTTGCATGCCCGGAGTTTCGATTACGACCATTTGCGCGCGCATTTGAGTTTCGACGGGCCGACGAGCGCGCGTTTCAACGCTTCCGCAAAAAGATAAACAACCTTGATTGGCCGGATCATGTGCGGGCAATAAAAAAGCGCCCGGAGGCGCTTTTTAGCAATCATTGCAGGGCTCAGTAGCCGCCGCCGCCGGAGCGACCGCCACCACCACCGCCGTAGCCGCCACCGCCGCCGCCGCCGGAGCGACCGCCGCCGCCACCACCGTAGCCGCCACCACCACCGCTGCCGCCGCCACCAAAGCCGCCGCCGCCGGAGCGTCCGCCACCGCCACCACCAGCACCGCCGCCGCCGAAGCCGCCACCGCCGGAACGGCTACCGCCGCCACCACCGTAGCCGCCACCACCGCCGCCGCTGCCGCCACCGAAGCCGCCGCCGCCTGAGCGACCGCCGCCACCGCCGAAGCCGCCTGGACGCTCTTCGCGCGGACGTGCCTCATTGACAACGATGGCGCGGCCGTCGAGGGCCTGGCCATTCATGCCATTGACTGCAGATTGCGCTTCGGCATCGGAGCTCATTTCCACGAAGCCGAAGCCCTTGGAACGGCCGGTGTCACGATCCATCATGACTTTTGCGGAAGTCACAGTGCCAAATTGCCCGAACGCCTCTTGCAGCGTCTCGTCACGCACGCTGTAAGCGAGGTTGCCGACGTAAAGCTTGTTTCCCATGGGGGAAGCCCTTTCAATACCTAAAAAACATATGGAGCTTCAACCCGTCGTGACCCATTCAAGCGAAGGTGCGGCTTCCAAACACAGGTAATAATTATGATGTAACGGAATGGTATAAAGCAAAGCAAGGGTCAAAGGTGTTGTTTTTTTGCGGTTACAGATAAATGTGGCCTTGACGCAAGAGAGCTGCAGCTCTTTTATATGATGACCGACATGGTGAAAAATGACATATTGAGACAGGATTCCTACGGGTATTCCATACCCCGGATTGCCAGTTTGGTGCCCAGCATTACCGAATTGCTGGTTGCCCTCGGCCTGGGCTCGCAGTTGGTGGCGCGCACCGGTTATTGCATTCATCCCAAACTGGCCTTGGTCAATGTCCCCAAGGTCGGGGGCACCAAGGATGTGAATCTGGCCAAGTTGCGGCGGCTTGCGCCCAGCCACGTGATCGTCAACCAGGATGAAAACCGGCTGGAGACGGTGCAAGCGCTGCGCGAGTTCGTGCCCCATGTCATCGTGACCCATCCGCAGGGGCCGGCCGACAACTTGTTGCTGTTCGAGCAGATGCGGCAGGAATTTGGCGATATACCGCAGGTGTCCTTGCATTGCGATGCGCTGGCTGACGAACTGCAGCGGGCCCTGGCGCGCTGCCGCGCTTCGTCCTGGCCGCAGCAGCGGGTGCTCTACCTGATCTGGCGTGAGCCCTGGATGGCGATCGCCCGAGATACCTATATCGCAAGGATGCTGGCCGAGGTCGGCTGGCAAAGCTGGCCGGCGGTCGAGGGCGGCGAGACCGGCGCCGCGCGTTATCCGGTGCTGCAGGGCGCCGAAGCTTGGCTGGCCGACGTCGAGCGCATTTTGCTCAGCTCCGAACCCTACAGCTTCAACGCATCCCATCTGCAACAGGCACAGGCGCTGTGCCCGCGAGCGCAGGTGCAACTGGTCGACGGCGAGTTGCTCAGTTGGTACGGCCCCCGAGCGGCGCAAGGCCTCGACTATCTGCGCTTGCTGGCGAGCGGCTGAGGACGCAAATTTTTCTGGCCGGTGCCAGGCTGCGGGCGCTGTTTCGCGCCTGACAATGCGCAACATGGACATCTACAAGCCCCTGGTCGCTCTGCTGGCCATCGTCAATCCGATTGGCGTCGTTCCTTTCTTCATCCATTTCACCAGCAGCCTGTCGCCGGAACAACGTCGGCATACGATTGGTGTCAGTGCATTCACCGCATTTTTGGTGATCGCGATCAGCGCCTTGGCAGGGCTGCAGGTGATCGAGTTTTTTGGCATTTCTCTTGCTTCGTTCCAGGTCGGCGGCGGCACGCTGCTTTTGATCAGCTCACTCCAGATGCTCAACGCCCAGCCGGCTGAGGCGCGCAAGGACGATGTCAGCGAAGCCGCCAACAAGGCCGATGCCGGCGCCAGCATCGCCGTTGTGCCACTGACGATCCCCTTGCTGACCGGCCCGGCGACGATCTCGACGATGGTGATCTATGCCGAAAAAACCCGTCATTGGTGGGAGCTGGCTGTGCTGGTCGGCTACGGCGTGGTGGTCGCCCTGGTCACTTATGCGGTGTTCTCGACTTCAGGCCGGATTGCCCGCGTGCTCGGCCAGACCGGTATCAACATCATGACAAGGTTGATGGGTTTGATCCTGGCAGCGCTTGCAGTTGAACTGTTGGCCGATGGTCTGATCAAGTTGTTCCCGGTCCTCGCTTCGCATCTTTCAAACTGATCGGTATCTATGTTCGACTACATCATTGTGGGTGCGGGAACCGCCGGTTGTCTGCTGGCCAATCGACTCAGCGCCGACCCGGCCAAGCGGGTCCTGCTGCTGGAAGCCGGCGGGCGTGACGACTATCACTGGATCCATATCCCCGTCGGTTACCTCTATTGCATCGGTAATCCGCGCACCGACTGGCTGTACCAGACCGAGGCCCAAGCGGGGTTGAACGGGCGCAGCCTGCGTTACCCCCGCGGCCGCGTGCTGGGCGGCAGTTCGAGCATCAACGGCATGATCTATATGCGCGGCCAGCAGCGTGACTACGACGGCTGGGCCGAGGCCGTAGCCGATCCCAGTTGGTGCTGGGACGAGACGTTGACCCATTTCAAGCAGCATGAAGACCATTGGCGGCTCGATGGCGAGGGCGCCTCGGACCTGTTCAAGTCCCGCCACGGCCATGGCGGCGAATGGCGGGTCGAACGCCAGCGTCTGCGCTGGGACATCCTCGATGCCTTTGCCTCCGCAGCGCAGCAGGCCGGTATTCCGGCCACCGACGATTTCAATGGCGGCAACAACGAAGGGGTCGGCTATTTCGAAGTCAATCAGCGCTCCGGATGGCGCTGGAATACGGCCAAGGCGTTCTTGCGCCCGACCTGCTATGGACGGCCGAATTTCGAGCAGTGGACCGGCTCGCAGGTGCAGCGTTTGCTGTTCGATCCAACCGAAGGCCAGTTGCGCTGCAGCGGCCTCGAGGTGCTCACGCCGCATGGCATCGAACGCCCGCAGCTCAATCCGGGTGGCGAGGTTGTGCTCGCCGCCGGCGCCATCGGCTCGCCGCAAATTCTCCAGCTGTCGGGCCTGGGGCCGAAGGCCTTGTTGCGTCAGCATGGAATCGAGGTGCGGCGGGATTCGCCCGGAGTCGGCGCGAATCTGCAAGACCATTTGCAGATCCGCACGGTCTTCAAGGTGCAGGGGGCCAAGACCTTGAATACGCTGGCCAGCAGTTGGTGGGGCAAGGCGATGATCGGGCTGGAATATGCACTCAAGCGCACCGGACCGATGAGCATGGCGCCGTCGCAGCTCGGTGCTTTCACGCGCAGCGGCCCCGACAAGGTCTGGCCCGACCTGGAATATCACGTGCAACCGTTGTCGCTCGATGCCTTCGGTGAACCGCTGCACAAGTTCAACGCTTTCACCGCCAGCGTCTGCAACCTGAATCCGACCAGCCGCGGTACGGTCCAGATTCGCTCGGCCGATGCTTCGGCAGCGCCGGCGATTGCACCGAACTATCTGAGTACCGACGAGGACCGGCGCATCGCCGCCGAAAGTCTGCGCCTGACGCGGCGCATCGTGGCGCAGCCGGCGCTGGCGCGCTATCAGCCCGAGGAGTTCAAACCCGGCGTGCAGTTCCAGACCGATGCGGAACTGGCGCGCTTGGCCGGCGACATCGCGACCACGATCTTCCACCCGGTGGGTACTTGCAAGATGGGTCGCAGCGACGATCCGATGGCCGTTGTCGACAGCCACCTGCGGGTGCGCGGCGTGGCGGGTCTGCGGGTGATCGACGCCAGCGTGATGCCGTCAATCACCAGCGGCAATACCAATTCACCGACGCTGATGATTGCCGAGCGCGCCGCCAGCTGGATCAAGGCCGGCGAATAGACCTCAGGCCTTGAAACGCTGCTCCAGATAAGCCAGCAGCGTGCGAATCGTCTGCGCCTCGCCGCCGATCGGCCGGCCAGGGCGGGCCGCGTCATTCCAGGCAAACAGGTCGATATGCAGCCAGTCCTGGTTGGCGGCGACAAAATATTCCAGGAACAATGCGGCGGTGATCGCGCCCCCCAAGGCTGTCCTGCCGGTGTTGACGATGTCGCCGACCGAGCTGTCGATATTGACCTTGTAGGGCTCCCACAGCGGCATATGCCAGAGCGGATCGTCGAGCTTCATGCCGAGGTCGACCAAGTCGCGCGCAGTATCGAAATGCTTGCTGAACAAGGCCGGCAGATGCGCGCCGAGCGCCACCCTTGCGGCACCGGTCAAGGTGGCCAGGTCGATGATCAGCTCGGGCTTTGATTCAGAGGCATAGGCCAGGGCATCGCTCAGTACGACCCGGCCCTCGGCATCGGTATTGCCGATTTCGATCTGCAGGCCTTTGCGCGTCTTGATCACATCGCCGGGGCGGTAGGCATTGCCCGAGATCGAATTTTCCACCGCAGGAATCAGCACCTGCAGACAGACCGGCAGCTTGAAGGCCATCACCAGTGCCGCCAGCCCCAACGCATTGGCGGCGCCGCCCATGTCCTTTTTCATCTGGCGCATGCCGTCGGCGCCCTTGATGTCGAGGCCGCCGGTGTCGAAGCAAACACCTTTGCCGACGATGCTGATGCGCGGTGCTTTCGGGTTGCCCCAGTTCAGCTCGATCAGGCGCGGCTCGCGCGAGCTTGCTCTGCCCACCGCGTGGATGGCAGGGAAACCTTTCTTCAGCAGCGCTGCACCGACCACCTGACTGAATTTGGCGCCATGCTGCTGAGCCACCATGCGGGCGGCCATGGCCAACTCTTCCGGTCCCATATGTTCGGCTGGGGTGTTGACCAGGTCGCGGGTGGCGGTTACCGCCGTGGCCAGAGCCAAGCCGCGTTGCGCCAAGGGTCCGGGTGGCAGTATCAGAATGGCTGGCGTGCGGCGGCGTTTTTTGTAGAGGTCGAACTGATAGGCGCCGAGCTCCCAAGACAAGGCGGCTTGCTCGGCATCAAGGCTGATCCCGTCGTTCGACAATGTGTAATTGCCTTCAGGCAAGGCCTGCGGTAGCGAGGCCAGCGCAAACGGATGCCTTGCGTGGGCAACGCCGGCAAAGACCCGGCCGAGCCGGCCTTCGGCATCCGGCACCAGCGCATGGCTGTCGGGTGCGCCGACAAAACCGTTGGCGGCCAGCCAATTGCGGGTCGGTTCGGGCAGCTTTGCAGCGATGGCCTGGAAGGCGGTACGGTCGACCACGGTGATGGCGATCGCGCCAGCGGGTGCGGATTTCTTCAGTTCAACAGTCATTGCGGCTCCGTTGCAGCTTGCGGAAAAACATGATTGTCGCCTGAGGGCTCCAGACGGGCAGGCGCCAACGATTTGTAAAGAAAATCTTCATCATCGTGTCAACCGGCCCGGACCCGGGCGCGTTGTGACTGCAGTTGGATCGAAGTATCGGTCCGGTGATCTGAAGATTGAGACAGAAAGGCATCCAGCCATGAAGGTTCAGCAACGCAGTGAAACCCAGACCCGGCGCATTCCGATGCCCGAGTTGAATGGCGACAAAGGTCGCAAGCATGAGGCTTTCGAGCTCGGTAATTTCGGTTGCGACCGTCGCAGTCTGGCGCGTGCAATGCGCCTGGATCGCAAGCGCTGATCGATGCAAGGAAAGCGCCCTCAGTCAAGTCAGGGGCGCCAGCAATAGTTCCAGATCCTGCGGTGTGAACTTGGTCAATTCGGCCGGGTCGCTGCCCAGAATTCCATCTGCCAAGGCTTGTTTGCGGGCTTGCAGATCCAGCATCCTCTCCTCGATGCTGCCCGTCACCACCAATTTGTAGACAAAGACAGGCTTGTCCTGGCCGATCCGGTGCGCTCTTGCGCTGGCCTGCGCCTCGACTGCCGGGTTCCACCAGGGGTCGACATGGATGACCGTGTCGGCTGCGGTCAGGTTCAGACCGACCCCGCCGGCCTTCAAGCTGATCAACATCAACGGTGATTCAAGCGCCTGGAAGCGTCGCACGATGTCGGCGCGCTGGCTGACCGGTGTCGACCCGGTGAGGGTCAGAAAAGGCAGATCCAGACGCTGCAGATCTTCGGCGATCAAGGCCAGCATCTCTGCAAACTGCGAAAAAACCAGCACCCGCCGGCCCTCCGCCAGCAGTTCCGGGAGCATTTCGCCGAGCAACTCCAGTTTGGCCCGCTCCATTTCTGCCGGCAGCTCGGCGCCCTTGACGAGGCGGGGGTCACAGCAGACCTGGCGCAGTTTCAGCAAGGCGTCCAGCACCGAGATCTGGGCCCCGGCAAAACCCTTGCGTTGCAGCACGCGGCGCACCTGCTTGTCAGCCGCCACCCGCACGCTCTCGTACAGATCGCGCTGCTGGCCATAGAGCTGTACCCGCCGCGTCATCAGAGTCAAGGGTGGCAACTCGGCGGCGACCTCTTCCTTGCGGCGGCGCAGGATGAACGGGCGCACCCGTTGCGCCAGTAACTGTGCCCGCAAGCTCTCGCCGCCGACCTCGATCGGTTTGCGCCAGAGACGCGCAAAGCTTCGCGCATCGCCCAGGAAGCCCGGCATCAGGAAGTCGAACTGCGCCCACAACTCGCCCAGATGGTTTTCCAGCGGAGTGCCGGTCAGGCAAAGCCGGTGGCGCGCATTCAGGCGACGCGCCGCGTTGGCGGCACGGCTGGCGGCGTTTTTCACCGTCTGGGCCTCGTCGAGGATCAGCAGATGCCAGCGTTGCGCCGCCAAGGGCGTGATGTCGCGCCAGAGCAGCGGATAGGTGGTCAGCACCAGGTCGTATTCGGCCAGACGAGAGAAATCCTGGGCGCGCTGCGGGCCTTGCAGTAGCAACACCGACAAGTCGGGGGTTATGCGGCGGGCTTCAGCCAGCCAGTTGAACAGCAGCGACGTGGGCAACACCGCCAATGCCGGGAGATCGAGGCGGCCGGCTTGCTTTTCCAGCAGCAGATGCGCCAGCGCCTGGGCCGTCTTGCCCAGCCCCATGTCGTCGGCCAAGATGCCGGCCAGACCCTGCGCCCGCAGATATTGCAGCCAGGCCAGCCCGCTCAGCTGATAGGGTCGCAGGGTCAGCCCGAGACCGATCGGCGCCGCTACTGGCTGAGGCGAGCCTGCCGCGAGCAGCCGCAGCGCCAGTTGGCGCAAGCCGGCGTCGCCGACGATCTGCCAGCCCGCGGACTTGTTCAAATCGTCGAACATCGCCAGGCGCGTGGCATCCCAGTCGGTCAGCTTCAAGGGCCCCGGAGGCAGCTTGGGATCGGTCAGCAGGTCGACCATGGCACCGATGATGGCCTTCAGCATCGCTGCCGGGGCCTCGATGCGGCGTCCGCCCGGTTCATGCAGCAGAATCAATGATTCATTGTCGATTTCGTCAATTGTCTCGCGTTTCAGCCAGCGTGAATCCCGGCGCAGCAGGTCGGCGATCATCGGCGCCAGGTCGAGGCTTTCGCCCTCGACCTCGACCCCCAGGCTCAGCAACCATGAGCCTTGGCGAGCCGGCAGAGCCAGGCGGTCAATCTTGACTTGCCAGCCTTCTGCAGCGACCGGCCGGTGGGCAAACCCCGGCAACACGGCAATGGCCCAGCCCTGGGCTTGCAATTGCGGGACCTGTTCGAGCCAGAAGGCGCCGAAGAATTCTTCCTGCGCCAAGGTCCAGGACTGGGTGAGGGCCGCAGCCAGCGCGTTGTCCGGGCTGCGCCATTGCAGCAGATCCAGGTCCAGCGGGATCAGGCCCAGACTCCATTGCTGATCCCTGGCATCCGCCTCGGCAGCCAGGTCGCGTGCGAACCGCCGGTTGCCAACGGCCTGGGCGATGGGCGGCCGACTATTCAAGAGCGACCGAGGTGCCGGAGCCTCCCAGCTCAAGCCAGCGGACCCCTCATAGGTCCAGTCGATCTGCGCGATCGTGACCGAGTCGGCGCGCGGGCCCAGCTTGGCGCTAGGCGCCATCCCCAGCAAACCCTGGCCTCGGCCCAGCGTGCGCAGCGTCAAACGCGGACGAAAATGCGCCGTCTCTGCAGCCAGTTCGGCGGGTGGCGCCAGTTGGGGCTTGGGCAATGGGGCGGGCGCCGCAGCTTCGCTGAGCAATTGGTCGATCAACTTGCCGGCATCGGCATCGGGCAGCCTCGGTAGGCGGCCCAATTCTTCGCGGCTGGCCTTGCGCCGCAGCGCCTCGACCCATTGATTCAACAGGTTGGCGCGCAGCGGTGCATCGGCTTCCACCTGCAAGCGCAGCATCACCGCCGCCGCATGCTCGCAAAACCGCCGGGTCTTGCAACTGCACAGCGCGCTGTAATGCAGGCTGCCATCGGCCTTGGCAAAGCCTTGCAGCACCAGTTCAAAGACCTGTTCGCGGGCGCCAGCAACTGCAGCGCTGGCGCCATGGGTGTCTTGGCGCAGCTCAATGATCTGCGCCTGCAAGGCCCGACCGCGCTGCAGCCTGGCGCGTTCGAACAATCGCAGCAACTGCGGCAGTTCGGGCGGCCAGACTCGGGTTGAAGCTGCGGGGTCGGACATCGCGCTGATTGTCTCAGGGTGCTAAAGGCAAGGTTTCGATTGAGCCGGATCAGCCGACAACTTTGCTACCCCACGATCAAGGGGGTCCAAAGGCTGTCATTCAAACCTGTCAAGCCCCAGAATCGCAGCAAGTTCAAGGAATGAGGATCGATCATGAGGGGTACGCGGCGCCTGGCAGCATTTGTCTCCGGATTCGCGCTTTATAGCGCGGCCATCTGCCTGAGTAAATTGCTTGCTGATCGGCATCTGCCCTTCAATTTCACCGCGACGCTTGGCGGCCCGGATAGTTGGACTGTCGCCATGATCGAGTCGATCTTGCTGGCGCTGCCGCTCTTCATGTTGGCCTTCGCCTGGAGCTACGCCACCATGTATCCAGCAAGGTCGAGTCGGCGCCCCGCGACCGCCTGGAGCTATGCGAACCGGTATCCGCAAAGGTCGGGTCGTCGCTCCACCACTGTCTGGTGTGTCAGCGGGTTGGGCCTGGCCTGGTTTGCCTGGATCGTTTACGGCATCTTCGAACTCTCCGTGAACCCATCAGCGCAGCAACTGTCCTTGACAAGGCTGCTGCTGTTCTCGACGGCACCGCCCCTGTGGGGCCTGATCAACAACGCGGCGATCCTGGCAGGTGCTGTCTTTGCCGGCGGTCTGACGCAAGCCCGCGCCAAGCCCCTAGCTATGCTCAGAGTCGCCTGATGTGTTCTCATGGCGCAAGCCATGACCACGAACATCCCGCCGACCCTGGAACAAGACGCGACCCGGCGGTCGACCTGCCCCGCATGCCTGCGTCCGCGCGTCGCCTGCCTGTGTGAATGGATCAGGCCGGTCAGCAACCGGGTTGAACTGCTTTTGCTGCAACACCCGCTGGAGCAGCAGCATGCCAAGGGCACGGCGAGGCTGCTGCACCTGAGCCTGGCGCGCAGTCGCTTGCTGGTCGGCGAGGTTTTCGATGCGGCATTGGTGGCGCCGCCCGATCGCCGCACGCTGCTGCTTTATCCAGGAGCCAAAGAGTCGGCGCCCGAATTGCTGCTGGATCCGGCCATCGGCTGCAGTGCATTGCGTTTGATCGTCCTCGATGCCACCTGGCGCAAGAGCCGCAAGATGATCCATTTGAACCCTTGGCTGCAAGACCTGCTCCGCTATTCATTGCCCGACCCGCCGCCATCTCGCTACTTGATCAGACGCGCTCAGCATACCCATCAACTCTCGACGCTTGAAGCCAGCCTGCTGGCCATCGGCCGGATCGAAGGTGATGCCGAGCGCTATCACCCCTTGCTGCAGGCCTTCGATGGCTTTGTGCAGACGCAGCAGCGACAATCGGCCCATGGCCAAACCAATCCCCCGTCTCAGCCCCGATCAAATCAAGCGCGTGATCGCCACAGCGTTTGACGATCTGCCGCCCTATAACAAGGTGTTGCAGGAGTTCGCGATCACCCAAGGCGAACTGGTGCAACTGATGAAGCGTGAGCTGACATCGCCGGCCTACAAGCTCTGGGTTGCGCAGGGCAAGGGTGTCAAGAAGCCGACCGCCAAGTCGACTTTCCCGCATGGGCGCTGAGCGCTTAGCAAAGCTTCACTTGCCGATACAGAACTTGCTGAAAATCTCGCCGAGCAGGTCGTCCGCAGAGAATTGGCCGGTGATCTCGCCCAAGGCATCGTGACCCAGGCGTAATTCTTCGGCGAGCAGGTCGAGGGCCGGCGGCGTCTGACCGACCACAGCCATTGCCAGCAGCAGATGCTCGCGCGTGCGCTGCAGCGCCTGGACATGGCGTTCGCGGGCGATGTACAGGCCTTCGGGCGTCGACTGCCAGCCGACCTGCTCCAGCAACCGGCGCCGCAACTCGTTCAGCCCTTGGCCTGACTTGGCTGACAGGCTCAGCGCGCCTGCCGGCAAGGGCCCGCTGCTGGCCGCATCGGCCTTGTTGTAGACCTGCAAAATCCGCTGCGGCGCGATGCCGGCCAGGCGGGATTGGATGAGCGAATCGCCGGCCTGATAGTCAGGCCGGCCGATGCGGGTCAGGTCATGCATGAAGATCAGCATGTCGGCATCGTTGATCGCGTCCCAGCTGCGTGCCACGCCGATCCGTTCGACTTCGTCGTCGGTGTCACGCAAACCGGCGGTGTCGCTGATATGCAGCGGCACGCCTTCGATTTGTATGGTCTGGCTGACCTTGTCGCGGGTGGTACCTGGCACCGGCGTGACGATGGCCAGTTCAGCGCCGGCCAAGGCGTTCAGCAACGAGCTCTTGCCCACATTGGGTTGGCCTGCCAGCACGACCTTGATACCTTCCCGCAGGATCGCACCCTGGCGTGTGCGCTGCAGGACGCCGCTTACCCGGGTTTGCAAGCGCGCCAACTGACCCAGCGCATCGGCTTGCTGCAGGAAATCGAGCTCTTCCTCGGGGAAGTCGAGCGTCGCCTCGACCAGCATGCGCAGCTTGATCAGCGCATCGCGCAGTTCGCTGACCTCGCTCGACAAGGCGCCGGCCAGCGCCCGGCTGGCGCTCCGAGCTGCGGCTTCGGTGCTGGCGTCGATGAGGTCGCTGACGGCCTCGGCCTGCGCGAGGTCGAGCTTGCCGTTCAGATAGGCGCGTTGGGTGAACTCACCGGGCAGCGCCAAACGCAGTCGCAGCTCGCGGCCGGCGTCCAAGCAGCGCGCGAGCAGCAGTTGCAGCACGACCGGGCCGCCATGGGCTTGCAGTTCCAGCACATGCTCGCCGGTATAGGAATGCGGGCTGGGGAAGAACAGCGCAAGGCCCTGGTCAATCGCTTCGCCCTTGACGTCGAGAAAGGGCAGGTAAGTCGCCTCGCGCGGCCGCAAGTCGCGTGCGCAGATCGCAGCGATCAGGGGCTGCAGGTCTGATCTGGAGGAAATCCGCAAGATGCCGACCGCTCCGCGTCCCGGGGCAGTGGCGATGGCGGCGATAGGATCTTGATGGCGCGACAGCATCGGCGGATCTTATCGGCATCGAAGCCTGCAAACCCGCAGCGGGCGAATGATTGGTGCGGGGGAGGCAGGCTCAAGCGTTCTCGTGAAGCTTGAGTCCTGCCCTGTTCTCATTCCCGATCAAATCTCTGGCCGGCTTCGAAGCGCTACCCCGCGTAAGGGATTTGAATCGAACCCAACCCATAAAAAAACCCCCGGACCAGGGGCGGCCGGGGGTTTCGTGATTTGCTGACGGCTTGGTCGTCGAGTCGGGCTAACTGTTCTGCACGCCGAGTTGCTTGTTGATCAGCCACTGCTGGGTGATCGACAAGATGTTGTTGGTCAACCAGTAAAGCACCAGACCCGAAGGGAAGACGAAGAACATGAAGCTGAAAGCCAGCGGCATGAACCACATCATCTTGGCTTGCATCGGATCAGGCGGTGTCGGATTCAACCAGACCTGGAACAGGCTCGAAGCCGTCATCAACAGCGGCAGGATGAAATAGGGATCCTTGTCAGCCAGGTCCACGATCCAACCCAGCCAGGGCGCGCCGCGCATTTCGACGGTCGACAGCAAGACCCAGTACAAGCCCATGAAGAAGGGCATCTGCAGGAAGATCGGCAGGCAGCCCCCGATCGGGTTGACCTTTTCCTCGCGGTAGATGCGCATCATTTCCTGCTGCATCTCCTGCGGTTTGTCCTTCAACCGCTCGCGCATGGCCTGCACCTTGGGGCCGACAGCCTTCATCTTGGCCATGCTGCGGTAGGCGCTGGCATTGAGCCAGTAAAAAGCGATTTTCAGCAGCACGACCAACGCGATGATGGCCCAACCCCAATTGCCGAGCAGGCTGTGCAACTGGTCGAGCAGCCAGAACAACGGTTGCGACAGCATCTTGAACATGCCGTAGTCCTTCACCAGTTCCAATCCTGGTGCCAGGGCGGCGAGCTTGTTCTCTTCCTGCGGACCAACGAAGAGCTGGTCCGATCGGGTCGCTGTCGCCCCCGGGGCGAGTGGCGCCAGGGTGTAAACCATGCCGACCGAGTAATTGTTGCTGTCGACCTTTTTGGCGAAGAATTCGCGCGGACCGGCTTCATTGTTGAGCCAGGCGCTGGCGAAATAATGCTGCACCATGGCGACCCAGCCGTCACTGGCGGTCTTCTCGATGTCGACCTTGCCCTTGTCGATGTCGGTGAATGCGACCTTGCGGAACTTGGTCTTGTCGGTATAGACGGCCGGGCCGGTGAAGGTCGAATAAAAGCTTGAGCCGCCGGGGCCAGCGATGCCATCGCGCACCAATTGCACATAGACCTGCGGGGTCAAGGCATTCGGGCCGACATTGACGATGTCATGCTTGACGCCGATGACATAGTCGCCGCGCTTGAAGGTAAAGGTCTTGACCAGCTTGACGCCGCTGATTTCGGGCGACTCGAGCTTGACGATGAGTTCGTTGACACCATCCTTCAAGGTCCGCTCGCCAGGCAAAAAGGCCATCAACGTGCCATGGTTGGGCAGGGACTCGCCCTTGCTGCCCAGCAGGCCTGATTGCGCCTTGTAGCTCTGCCTTGCAGCATCAAGCAGCAGCACCGGCGTGGCTTGATGCGGTTTCTTGTCCTGGATATGCAGGGCTTGCAGCAAGGGGTCGAACAAGGCTGTTTCCGGGGAAGTCAGGTATTGCAACAGTTCGACCCGGCTGACGTCGCCGCCAAGTGACTCCAGCGTGACGTTCATGACATCGGTCTTGACGATGACCTGTTCGCTGGCTTGCGGGGCAACAGTCCCTGCTGGCACCGTGCCTGCAGTTGTGCCTGGCAATGTTGTCGGTGACAAACCGGGCGCGGCCACGCCGGCAGCGCCGGGCGCCGAGGCGGCAGCGACCGGTTTTGCTGCAGGCGGGCTGAACATCGAAAGCTGCCCATGTTCTTTTTGCCAGCCGTCCCAGAGCAGGACGAGGGACATGGTGAACACCACCCACAGCACGGTGCGGCGAATATCAGTCATGAGGAGGTTTCTGGATTGTTGGTTCGGGGAGAGGCTGACTTGATGCCCAGGTGGGCAAACAAGGCAGGCGCATTGTCAGGCACGCCGTCATGGCCGCCTTGGCAAAAGGGATTGCAACGCAAGATTCTGCTGCCGGCCAGATAGCTTCCAGCTAAAGCGCCATGGCGCTGCAAGGCTTCAATGGCATAGATCGAACAGGTTGGCTCGAAGCGGCAGGAGGCACCGAGCCATGGACTCAGCATCATCCGATAGAAGCGCACGGCGCCGATCAGCGCTCGCTGAGCGATCGATGGCGGCTTGTTCATGTCCGGATCAAGCGGCGGCGCGAACTCGCACGCGGCCGGCCAACTGAGCCAATTCGCCATGAGCGGCCAGGCGCAGGGCGTCGGATGCGGCGCTCGGGAACAGTTTGCGGTCAAAAGGCGAACGCAAGCGCACCACCCACATGCCGGGTGGCAGTTGAGCTTGGTCGGCGAATGCAGCGCGAATCTGGCGTTTCAGCAAGGAGCGGGTCACAGAGCGCTTGGCATGACGTTTGGGAACGACAACACCGAGCCAGCAGCCTTCAGGAGGCGTTTCATCCACAGGGCTGTGGATCATCTGTGCGTCGCCTGTTGATAACTTGCTGTTTCCGGTGCACAAGACCTTGCCGGCCCGGCTTGGACTGGCGGCCAGATGGTGCACGGCGAAATGGCTGCTGCGAACGCGACTGGACGTTCCCAGGACGCGGACGAAGTCTGCAGATCGCACGATGCGGCCCATCACAGGCCTGTTGTCCTGACTCAGACAGCCAGGCGCTTGCGACCCTTGGCGCGGCGCGCGGCGATCACGGCGCGGCCGCCGCGTGTCTTCATGCGGACCAGGAAGCCGTGGGTACGGGCGCGGCGAGTCTTTGAGGCTTGGTAAGTGCGTTTCATGATGATGGCCCAGTGGGGTAATTCGGTAAGGTCCAAGGTCGTCAGATGACGCCTTGGCTGGTGGTGGCTATCAGTCGCCGGGATACAAACGGACCTGCGGTTTGCAACCCGGTCATCGGTCTTCGGCTGTAGACAGCCTCGAATCAATGGTCACTGATCAGCCCCGCGCCGGTGCGCTTGGCGTTCACAAGGTTGCCCAAATCCCTCGGGTTGCGTAGCCCGTCCTCGATGGATAGACCAGACAATCGCCGGGTTCGGTCAACGCTGTGCAAGTCGAGCATTCTGGCATGGTCATGCCGATTGCGCTACCCAGCGTCCGGAAAACCCGCGATTACAACAAACTTTTGGCCCCAGGTCAATGCAATTCTCGGGAATACCCGCAGCCAGGACGGCTGAAAGCTTGCCAAAAATCTGTGGATAACCTCTGGTTTTTATGTTTTCAGTCCGTACAATCGGCCCCCTCCTGAACAAGTTTTCCACAATGAGCGCAGAGATGAGTGGCGCAGACCTGTGGCAGCGCGGTTGTGATCGATTGGCCGCTGAACTGCCCGAACAACAATTCAATACTTGGATTCGTCCCTTGCCGCCTGCCGTTCTGGCTGACGGCGCTGGCGCGGATGGCCTGGTGTTTTGCTTGCGCGTGCCCAATCGTTTCAAGCTCGACTGGATCCGCAACCAATATTCAACCCGGATCGAGTCGATCCTGTCCGAACTGGCCGGCAAGCCGGCCAAGCTCGAGTTGGCCTTGGCCGCCCGGGACAATGCCGGGCAACCGCCGCAAGCGTTGCCTGCCAACCAGCCGATTGCGGTCGGGCAGGTTTTGCACAACGGCTTGCGGCCGGTATCGATCAATGGCGCTGCTAACGTTCAGTCCAGTTCATCGCCCAACCAGATCGCGCAGCAAAGCCCGGCTCCGAGTTCCACGCGCCACCGCATCAACAGCGCGCTGACCTTTGACAACCTGGTGCCGGGACGCGCCAACCAGATGGCGCGCACTGCGGCCTTGCATGTCGCCGGCGCGCCAGGGCAGATGTACAACCCGCTGTTCATCTATGGTGGCGTGGGGCTGGGCAAGACGCATTTGATCCATGCGGTCGGCAATGCCTTGCTGAAGGACAAGCCGGACGCTCGCGTGCTCTATCTGCATGCCGAGCAGTTCATCTCCGATGTGGTGAAGAACTACCAGCGCAAGACCTTTGATGAGTTGAAGGCCAAATACCATTCGCTCGACCTGCTGCTGATTGACGATGTGCAGTTCTTCGCCGGCAAGGAGCGCACGCAGGAGGAGTTTTTCAACGCCTTCGAAGCGTTGCTGGCCAAGCGGGCTCACATCATCATGACCAGCGACACCTACCCGAAGGGCCTGGTGGACATCGACGAGCGCTTGACCAGTCGCTTCGATGCCGGCTTGACCGTGGCGATCGAGCCGCCCGAGCTCGAGATGCGGGTGGCGATCCTGATCAAGAAGGCCGAGGCCGAGGCCACGCCGATGCCCGAGGATGTGGCCTTCTTCATCGCCAAGAATGTGCGCGCGAATGTGCGTGAGCTCGAAGGTGCGCTGCGCAAGGTGCTGGCCTACAGCCGCTTCAGCCACAAGGAAATCAATATCCAGTTGGCGCGCGAAGCGCTGAAGGATCTGCTGTCGATCCAGAACCGGCAGATTTCGGTGGAAAACATCCAGAAGACGGTGGCCGACTTCTACAAGATCAAGATCGGTGACATGTATTCGAAGAAGCGCCCGGCCTCGATTGCCAGGCCGCGCCAGATCGCCATGTATATCGCCAAGGAGTTGACGCAGAAGAGTTTGCCGGAAATCGGCGAGCTGTTCGGCGGCCGCGATCACACGACCGTGCTGCATGCGGTGCGCAAGATCGGCGGCGAAAGACAGAAAAATACCGAACTGAATCAGCAATTGCATGTGCTGGAACAGACTTTAAAAGGCTGATTCAACTGGCAATGGTTAATTCGGGCGGGAATTGGCTTCGGAGTAAGTCAAAATGCGCGGTGCTGGCGTGATTACGCCATCCCGATCAAAACAAGCGGAAAGAGGTTGACATGATTGTGTTGAAAGCCACCCAGGACAAGGTGCTTGGCGCCCTGCAAGCGGTCGCCGGCATCGTGGAGCGCCGCCACACCTTGCCCATACTCGCCAATGTGCTGATCCGCAAGCAAGGCGGAAACCTCGAGCTGACCACCAGCGATCTGGAGATCCAGGTGCGTACGACGGCCGAGCTGGGCGGGGATGTGGGCGATTTCGCCACCACCGTTGGAGCGCGCAAGCTGATCGACATCCTGCGCTCGATGCCAGCCGATCAGACCGTATCGCTGACGGCGAATGCCGCCAAGCTGACACTGCAAGGCGGCAAGAGCCGGTTCACGCTGCAGACCTTGCCCGCCGACGACTTCCCGCTGGTGCAGGAAGCCGCCGATTTCGGACCGGTGTTCTCGGTGCCTCAGAAGACGCTGAAGATGCTGATCAACCAGGTGCACTTCGCGATGGCGGTGCATGACATCCGCTATTACCTGAATGGCATCCTGTTCGTTGCCGAAGGCAACAGCCTGACGCTGGTGGCTACCGACGGGCATCGCCTGGCGCTGGCGCAAGCCACACTTGAGACCGACATTCCCAAGCAGGAAGTGATCCTGCCGCGCAAGACGGTGCTGGAATTGATGCGTTTGCTGAAGGACGGCAAGGGCGAAAGCGAAGAGCAGCCGATCGAGATGCGCTTTGCCGGCAACCAGGCCAAGTTCAGCTTCTCCGGCATGGAGTTTGTGACCAAATTGGTCGAGGGCAAGTTCCCGGACTACAACCGCGTCATCCCCAAGTCGCACAAGTTCAATGTGACGCTGGGCCGCGTGACGCTGCTGTCATCGCTGCAGCGCGCTGCGATTCTGACCAGCGAAAAGTTCAAGGCCGTGCGCCTGTCCTTCGAGCCGGGTCTGTTGTCGATCGCGTCGAGCAATGCCGAGCAGGAAGAAGCCAAGGAAGAGATCGAGATCGACTACGGCGGCGACCTGATCGAAACCGGCTTCAACGTGACCTATCTGATGGACGCTTTGTCGAACATGAGCCAGGACATGGTCAGCATCGACCTGAACGACAGTTCGGCCAGCGCCTTGATCACCATCCCCGGGCAAACCGGCTTCAAGTATGTCGTGATGCCAATGCGCATTTGAGCCCGACGGCATCCTGAAAAAACGCAGCGGGCCAGACTGGCCCGCTGATGCAATTTTGAGGCATGGGTCGCACCATCGCCGCGTGAGAGAGAGCCCCTGATGACAGAAGTCCCGAATTCCGAAGCCATGCCGGATCCGCACAACAATCCGGAAGGTCTGAGCGACAAGCAAACCGCTGCGGCCGCTGCGGCTGATGTCTATGGCGCTGATTCGATCCAGATCCTGGAAGGGCTGGAGGCGGTTCGCAAGCGTCCGGGCATGTATATCGGTGACACCTCCGACGGCACCGGCCTGCACCATCTGGTGTTCGAAGTGGTTGACAACGCGATCGACGAATCGCTGGCCGGCCATTGCGACGACATCATCGTCACCATCCATACCGACAATTCGATCTCGGTCATCGACAACGGCCGCGGCATTCCGACCGGCGTGAAGATGGACGACAAGCATGAGCCCAAGCGCTCGGCCTCAGAAATCGCCTTGACCGAATTGCATGCGGGCGGCAAGTTCAACCAGAACAGCTACAAGGTCTCGGGTGGTTTGCATGGCGTCGGCGTGTCCTGCGTCAATGCCTTGTCGAAAAATCTGCGCCTGACTGTGCGCCGCGACGGCAAGATCCACCAGATCGAATTCAAGAAGGGCTTCGTGCAGGACCGCCTGCTTGAAATGGCCGACGATGGCGCCGGCAATCTGGTCGAAGTCAGCCCGATGAAGATCATCGGCAATACCGACAAACGCGGCACCGAAGTGCATTTTTCGCCGGACGAAGAAATCTTCACCAACGTCGATTTCCACTATGAAATCCTGGCCAAGCGGCTGCGCGAACTGAGCTTCTTGAACAACGGCGTGAAGATCCGCCTGGTCGATGAGCGCAACAACAAGGCAGACAACTTCGAATATGCCGGCGGCGTGAAGGGTTTCGTGGCCTTCATCAACAAGGGCAAGAACACTCTGCACCCGACGATCTTCCACGCCCAGGGCGACAAGCTCAGCGATCAGGGCACCAATGTAGGCGTCGAAGTCTCGATGCAGTGGAACGACGGCTATAGCGAAAACGTGCTCTGCTTCACCAACAACATCCCGCAGCGCGACGGTGGCTCACACCTGACCGGGCTGCGCGCGGCGATGACGCGGGTGCTGAACAAATACATCACCGACAACGACATGGCCAAGAAGGCCAAGGTCGAAGTGGCCGGCGACGACATGCGCGAAGGCCTGGCCTGCGTGGTCAGCGTCAAGGTGCCCGAGCCGAAGTTTTCCAGCCAGACCAAGGACAAGCTGGTCTCCAGCGAAGTGCGCGCACCGGTCGAAGACATCGTCGGCCGTCTGCTGACCGACTATCTGCTCGAGAACCCGATCGACGCCAAGATCATCTGCGGCAAGATCCTCGACGCCGCCCGTGCCCGCGAAGCCGCCCGCAAGGCGCGCGAGTTGACGCGCCGCAAAGGTGTGCTCGACGGCCTGGGCTTGCCGGGCAAACTGGCTGATTGCCAGGAAAAAGATCCGGCGCTGTGCGAGATCTACATCGTCGAGGGTGACTCGGCCGGCGGCTCGGCCAAGCAGGGACGCGATCGCAAGTTCCAGGCGATCCTGCCGCTGCGCGGCAAGATTTTGAACGTCGAAAAAGCGCGTTACGAAAAGCTGCTGACCAGCAATGAAATCCTGACGCTGATTACTGCTTTGGGCACCGGCATCGGTCGCGGCGCCGGTGGCGACGATTTCAACCCCGACAAGCTGCGTTACCACCGCATCATCATCATGACCGATGCGGACGTTGACGGCGCCCATATCCGCACCTTGCTGTTGACCTTCTTCTACCGCCAGATGCCCGAGTTGTGCGAGCGCGGCCATATCTATATCGCCCAGCCGCCGCTCTACAAGGTCAAGGTCGGCAAGCATGAGCAATATCTGAAAGACGCCCATGAGCTCGACGGCTTCTTGCTGAAGGTCGCGCTGCAGGACGCTCAGCTGTACACCGGCATTGGCGACGGCCTGCTCAAGGGCGAAGCGCTCGAGGCGCTGGCCAGACAATATGTGCTGTCAGAGAGCGTGATTTCACGTCTGTCGAACTGGATGGATTTCGAAGCGCTGCGCGTGCTGGCCAGCGGCTTGGCAATCAATCTCGACACGACCGAGAGCGCCGAAGCTGCCGCCGTTGCGATGCAGGCGGCCCTGCATCAGGCCGAAGTCCACAGCGAATACGACGCCCGCACCGACAAGTTGCTGCTGCGCATCAGCCGCAAGCAACATGGCAATACGCGCTCGAGCATCATCAACGCCGATTTCATCCATGGCGCCGACTATGCGGTGCTGGCTAGCTCGGGCATTACCTTCCGGGGTCTGCTGGGCGAGAACGCGCTGGTGCGCAAGGGTGACGGCGAACGCGCCAAGGAAAGCAAGGTCAGCGACTTCCGCGCCGCGATGGCCTGGTTGATGGCTCAGGCCGAAAACTCGGTCGGCCGCCAGCGCTACAAGGGGCTGGGCGAAATGAACCCGAGCCAGTTATGGGAAACGACGATGGATCCGACCGTGCGGCGCTTGCTGCGCGTGCAGATCGA
The DNA here is from genome assembly GCA_903820745.1 of uncultured Burkholderiales bacterium. Lineage (GTDB taxonomy): Bacteria > Pseudomonadota > Gammaproteobacteria > Burkholderiales > Burkholderiaceae_C > Paucibacter_A. Next base: position 25,568 of record CAIJIT010000284.1, on the reverse strand, counting down.
CGATGCGATCGAAGCCGACCGGGTCTTCACGATGCTGATGGGTGACGAGGTCGAGCCACGGCGCGAATTCATCGAGCAGAACGCATTGCGGGCGGCGAATATCGACGTCTGATGACGTTGATCGACGCGGCTCCTGGCCAGCCGAGCTCAGCTGTAATCTGAACTCAAGCGACCGGCGCGTCAAAGCGGTAGCCCACGCCATAGATCGAAGCGATGCAATCGTCTTTGGCGTGGATGGCCTGCAACTTGCGCCGGAGATTTTTCACATGGGTGTCAATCGCCCGGTCGCTGACGTCACGCAGGTCCGCATGTGCGCTTTCGAGCAATTGCCCCCTTGAGAACACCCGGCCTGGTTGCTTGAGCAAATGGCGCAGCATGCGGAACTCCAGCGGCGTCAGCGACAGCCAATGGCCACGCCAGGCAATTCGCAAACCCGAATCGTCGATGTTCCAGACTCGCTCGGGCGCGGCAAGATGACCTTCGGCGCGGCGCAGCAGCGCTTTCACCCGGGCCATCACCTCGCGCGGACTGAAGGGTTTGCAGACATAGTCGTCGGCGCCACTGTTCAGACCTAGCAGGCGGTCGAGTTCATCAACCCTTGCGGTCAGCATCAAGATCGGCATGGCACTGAATTTGCGAACTTCGCGGCACAGGCTCACGCCGTCCAGCCCGGGCAGCATCAGGTCCAGGATCAGCAGGTCAGGCGGCGCATGGCGAATCTCGGACAGGGCCAATTCGCCATCGGCCAGTGCCTGCGCCTGGTGGCCGTCGTTGCGCAGGTAGTCGACCAGCAACTGTGCGATGCGCGTATCGTCTTCCACCACCAGAATGCGGCGTGCCGCGCTCATGCGCTGTTGCCCGCAGCGGGTTGTTGTGAGGCCTGAGCTTGTGCGCGCTGCGGCAGGCTGACGCTAATGCGCAGGCCACCCAGCGCCGATGCCGCGACGTCCAGGTGGCCGCCATGCGCTTGCGCGATCGCCTCGCAGATGGCCAGACCCAAGCCGCTGCCACCATGCTGACGGGCGCGCGCCTTGTCGCTGCGGTACAAGGGCTCGCAAAGTTGCGCCAGTTGCGCCGCCGGCACGCCGGGTGAGCTGTCTTCCACCACCATGCTCACCTTGTCGCCCGCATGCTGCAGCCCGATCCTCACCTGGCCGGGCGCGTCGGTGTAACGCAGGCTGTTTTCGATCAGGTTGGCCAGCAGTTGTTCGATGCGGTCGGCATCCCATTGCACCGCCAGTGTCGCCAAATGATCCGGCAGTTGCAGATCGAGCGTCAGCCCGGCTGCGCAGGCGCGGCCCTCGAAGCGGCGGATCAAACTGTGCAACAAGGCCGACGCATCGCAAGCCGCAAAGTGGCAGGGCAGGGCCTGCAGGTCAGAGGTGGCCAGCAGGTGCAGGTCGTCGACCAGCTTGGCGATGCGCAGCACTTCTTCGTGCAACACCGCAATCGCTTCTTGCCGCAGCGGCCTGATGCCGTCTTGCAGCGCCTCGATGTCGCCGCGCAGCACGGTCAGCGGCGTGCGCAATTCATGCGAGATGTCGGCCAGCCAGCGCCGCCTTGCGCCTTCCATGCGCTGCAGCCCTGCGGCCATGCGGTTGACGTTGCGAACCAGATCACCGATCTCGTCGGAGCGATCCGCCAGATCGGGACCCGCGGCCAAGCGCACCGCCAGTTCACCCCTTGCCAGGCGCTGGGTCGCCTCCTGCACGGCCAGCAGCGGGCGCGTCCAGCGGCGGGCCAGCAATGCGGCAGTGAGCAAGGCCAGCAACATCAGGCCCGCAGAGCTGGCGGCGATGACGCGGTACTGGTCGTGCAGGAAACGCGCCTCTCCGCCTTCAGGCAATTTCGGCGCTGGCTTCATGCGGACCATGGCCACCACCACATCGTTCAGCCGCACCGGCCGCTCGACGATCGGCCCGGAGTCGCCGCTACCGGCAAGCAGCAATGCACCGGTCAGCAAGCTGCCGTCCATCCCCAGCACCTGCACGCGTTCGGGAAAGGGATCAGGCCCGGGTTGGCGCATTTCCCGGGGAGGCGGTCTGCCGGGCAGACCTGGCAAGCTGGCCGCCCGATCCAGTTCGCCCATCAAGGCGCGCATGTCGAGTTTGCCCTGTTGCAAGACCTGCAAGCCACCTTCGCGGGCGACGGCGGCGGCGACGACTTCTGCAAAGCGCTCAAGGTGCTCCACGTCGCGCGCCGCCAAGTAGTTGCCGAAGCCGTTGCGCAAATTCCAGGCTGTCAGGCCGCCCAGGGCCAGCACGGCCAAGCCGGCAAAGGCCAGCAAGGTCAGGGACAGGGTGTGAACGAGGCGCAGCCGCATGTTGTATTTAGGGTGACAGGAAGCACATCAAGCCAGAGGACTGTGAGGCAATTGTGAGCGGCCGCACATCGTTGCCCCATCTTGCCAGGCCAAGCTGCCGGGCATCGATCACTTCAACGGCCTCGCAATGCGCTATCCCCGGATATTACTGATTCTCGCAACCCGACTGATGCTGACGCTCGGCCTGCTGTGCGCGGCGGCCGTCGCAATCGCACAGGCCGGCCCTTCCGCTACCTTGCGCGGCACCGTCGTCGATTTCAAGACCGGGGAAGCGCTGAGTCGGGTCAAGGTGATCTTGCCTGGACTCAACCGCGAGGCCATCACCGACGATCAGGGACGGTTCGAACTGACCCAGGTGGCCGAGGGTGAAGTGGAGCTGCTCGTCACGACCGTGGGTTACGGTCGGTCAAGCCAGACCGTCACGCTGCGGGCCAACGAGTTGCTGGTGTTGAAAGTGGCGCTCGGTGCCGAGGCGGTCAAACCGGCGGCCTCGGACATGGCCCAACTCGACATCGTCAACGTCACGGGTCAGCGCCTTGCTCGCGCCACGGTAGCCCAGGCATCGGTGCACGACATCGGCAACACCGACTTGCAGAACCTGTCGACGGTGCTGGCCAATGACCCCTTGCGCGCCGTCCATAACCTTCCCGGCGTCACCGCCAACCAGGACTTCTATGGCCAGTTCGCGGTTCGCGGTGCCCCGAGCAGCAAGGTCGGCGTGCAGATCGACGGCGTGCTGCTGGACAACGCCTTTCATGGTTTTACCGATCAGGGCGACCTGGGTTCGGTCTCCCTGGCGAATGGGACAATGGTCGACTCGATCACCTTGTACAGCGGAGTGGCCCCGGCTCGCTTTGGCGGCCGGCTCGGTGGCACCTTGCAACTTGAGACTCGCGAAGGCAGCCGCGACGGGCGCTTCACGCGCATCGACCTCGATTCGCTCAGTGCCTCGGTGACGACCGAAGGCCCGATTGGCGCAGAAAGACGCGGCTCTTACCTGTTGTCGGCGCGCAAGAGCTTTCTGCAGTACCTGATGTCGAACCTGAAGGTCGGCTCCAGCACCTTGGGCTATGGCGATCTGGATTTGAAGGTGGACTATTCGCTCACGGCCACCGACAAGATCAGCCTGACCACGGTACTGGGCAACTCCGAGATCTCGCGCACCGCCCGGACGGGCATGGCGCAAAGCCGGGATTTCCTGACCCAGGGCCAGGGTACCCAGGCTTTTTCCTCGCTGCGCTGGACCTCGGTGCTCAACCCGCAGACCACCTCGCGCGCCCAGGTCTTCTGGACCATGGACGACCAGACGCAGTGCAATCAGGACAGTGACCTGCTGCAGGCAAGGCGAGCCAGCCAGCTTGGCGTGCGCGAGGAGCTGACCTACCGCCTGTCCGACCAACATCTGCTGGAGGCCGGTTTCAGCCTGGCCCGCCGCAGCACGACCTTGCAGGAGAACTCGCTGTGGAATTACCAGGCCGGGACCATGTCGACCTCGCTGGTGCGCGCGGCAGATTTCGCCAGCAGCGCGATGGAGACCAGCGTCTACTTGCAGGACAACTTCAGCGCACTGGATGAACGGCTCAAGCTGAAGGCGGGTGCGCGCCTGGATCGTTCCGGCGCCACCGGGCAGTCGGTATTTCTGCCCCGGCTGGACGCCATCCTGGCCTTGCAGCCCGGCACCCAGCTGTCGGCAGCAGTCGGACAGACCGCGCAGTTCCCGACGATGGACCAGTTGCATGGCAAGTTCGGCAATGCCGGCCTGAAGGCCGAGCGCGCCACCACGGCGGCCTTGGCGCTGGAACAACAACTCGGCGATCGATGGGGTTTGCGGGCGGAGTTGTACGAGCGCCGCGAGTCCGATGTGATCGACTCGCCGGCCACCCATTTCAGGCTCACCGCCGATGGCCGCTACGCCGTACCGCAAGCTGGTGCCTTGCTGACGAACCAGCTCAAGGGCTACGCGCGTGGCGTTGAACTGATGCTGCAGCGCCAGAGCGCGAACGGCTTCTCGGGCTGGTTGTCAGTGAGCCGCAGTTTCAACCGCTACACGCCCGGCGACGGCGAGCTGTCCTACTGGGGCGACCAGGACCAGCGCACCGCGCTGACCGCCTATGGCAGCTACCGTTGGAACGACTCGTTGAGCTTCAGCGCCACCGGCCGCTATGGCAGCGGCACGCCGCTGCCGGGTTATCTGGGCGCTGCCGGCATGCCGGCGGGTTCGCAGGGCGAAACTCGTGTGAGCTATGACCTGGCTTCAGGCCGCAACACACAGCGCATGGGCTCTTATCAGCGGGTCGACTTGCGAGTCAACAAGGTCATCTACGACGCTCGCTACAAGCTGACCTTGAAGGCCGAGATCGCCAACCTGCTCGGGCATGACAACTGGCGCTACTACGACTATGTCTATCCCGCGGCTGGCGCGCAGAAGACGGTGCTGGTCACTCGTAACACCACCATGCCGCGCCTGCCGACAGTGGGCCTGAGTCTGGAGTTCTGAGTTCGCCCCGAACACCGATGCAACTATGTGCAAATTGTGGGGAAGTTGCCATATTGGCTCCGCATTGGTCGCCCACAGTGAGGCTTCGTTACCGCCTGATCGAAGCTGTTTTCACCAAGGAGAACTTTCATGACCATCAGCCTTTTCGCCCGGGGACAAGCGGGCTTGGTCGCCATCGCCACGGCCCTGCTTTCGGCCTGCGCCTGCGCCCAACCCAATGACCGCCCGCCTCCGCCGCCTCCTCCTCCCGCCGAAGCCTTTGCCGCTTGCAAGGCGGCCCCAGCCGGCGCGGCCTGCAGCTTCAGCGCGCCGCAGGGCATGGTCAGTGGGAGTTGCTGGGCTCCCGAAGGCAAGCCGCTGGCCTGCAAGCCCAAAAGCGCGCCCGCTGGCGCTACCAGCGCACCCAAGCCATGAGGGCAGGGCAGCGGGTCGCCCAGTCAAAAATTTCCACAGCTGTTTCCCGGCACCGTTCAATCGCTAGTTGAAAGACCTACAAATCATGATTTCACCGATCTCCAGCAGCAGAGTCACAGCAGCACCGCCGATGCAGCTTGAAGAAGTTTTCAAGAAAATCGATGGCGCCAACAAGGGCTACTTCGTCGAGTCTGAATTGGCTTCTGCCATCGTCAAGATTTCGCCTCAGGGCGTCAGCCGCTCGCAGGCCGAGGCGCAGGCCAAAGAAGTCTTCGCCAAGATGGATGCCGATGGGAATGGTCAGGTCAGCCAGATTGAATTCAAGGCGGCAGCCCCGCAGAATTCACCCAATGGCGGCCCGCCGCCTGGTCAGCCGCCCGGACCGCCTGCAGGCATGCCACCAGGCGGCGGGCCTGCAGCGGCCAAGGGTGTTGACAAGGCCGCTTCCAGCCAAAGTTTTGATCCGGCCGATCGCAACAGTGACGGGACGGTGAGTGACCTGGAACGCATGACCTACAACAGGCACTATCAGGTTTCTGCAGCCTATGTTGCAAACAGCAGCCCCAGCGAGGCGACAAACAGTTGGCGTGCGTAGACCACTGATGTGTTGACGAACAACTCGCTGGCGGGTCTCCAGCCGGTTGACCCGTCCGCGTGCCAAGCCGCGCCAACTCCGATCCACTCCTGAATGGACAAACAATGAATTATTTCAAGACGCCGGCATTCGACCGGGGCCGCATACCAGTGCCGATGCCCGTCGTCGCCTTGCTGGGATGTTTTGTGCTGACCGCCTGCGGTGGTGGCAGCAGCACCGCCAGCACCACCAGCACCACCAGCAGCGGCACCGGCACCGGCACCAGCACCGCCGGCGTGCTGTGCGACTACAGCAGCAGCCTGTTCAACAGCAGCCCGTCGGTGAATGCCACCGCCACCGCCGCTTGGTCCTGCAGCAGCACCTTGCGGTCGTTGACGACCAATGGCTTGCCGGATCACGCCGTGGGCATGTTCCCGAACGCCAATAACCCCAACACCATTGCAGCCAGGACTACCTCAGTGTCTGGCAAGCTGACCCCGACGCTCACCTCGGCCATCACGGCGCAAAGCGGACCCGGCGTGCCGATGGGGTATGTCCTGAATGGCATCAAGCTCGACCCCGGTACGGCCGGCACCTGCGACGATACCGGCAACAACTGTGACCCGGGACGCACCGTCGGTGCGTGGAACCTCGAAGGTATTGGTGGAGCCTTCGCTTTCGCACCGATGTCAACAATGCGCATGTTCAGCCTGACGGGGCTTACCACTATCACGGCATCCCTGAGGGCTTCGTCGCGAAGTTGAACAAGGGTCAGGCCATGACCCTTGTCGGGTGGGCGGCCGACGGTTTTCCCGTCTATGCACGTTATGGCTACAGCGTCGCCACCGACGCGACTTCGGCATTGAAGGTCATCAAGTCCAGCTACCGCATCAAGTCGGTGCCGGATGCCAAACGGCCGGCCATCAGCCTGCTCCCGATGGGCACCTTCACGCAGGACTTCGAGTACCTGGCGGGCCTCGGAGACCTGGATGAATGCAACGGCCGCAGCGGCGTGACGCCCGAGTTCCCCAAGGGCATCTACCATTACTACGCGACCGAGAGCTACCCTTATCTGCAACGCTGCGTGAAGGGCCAGATTTGAACGCAACAGCAACAGGCTGGCGCCATGCCGCGCTGCCCGGGTTGGCGCTGAAAGGCCGGATGCGGCCGGCGGCGTTAAAGCGGATCGGCCGATTCGCCAATATCGCTGCGATGATGGTCGGAGTGTTCTGGTTCATTGAGCGCATTGCGCTATCCATCTAACCGCTGGCATTACGGCACAAACAGGAGCATCCCTTGACCCCTTCGAATCTGACCTTTGACAAGCCTTGCGGCATCGCCTGGCGCCGCAGCGGAATCGTCCTGGCATTGAGCCTGGCCATGGTGGCAGCGCTGGCGACCCCTGCGCAGGCGGCCGCCTTTGTATCCACTCAGCCGACCGCGCGTGTGGAGCATTGGCAAATCCGGCAGTTGGCCATCGAACAAGAGTTGCAGGACCGCAAGCGCATGCAAGCCACAAGGCTGGTGTTTGTGGGCGACTCCATCACCGACTTCTGGCTGTTCGACGACAACCCCTGGGTCAGCGGGCAGAAATATGGCCGGCAGCTCTGGAACGAAAGCTTCACCGGCAGCACCCCGCAGAACCTGGCGCTGAACATCGGCATCTCGGGTGACCGCACCGAGCATGTGCTGCATCGCCTCAAGCCGCGCGCGGCCGGTGGTCTGGGGCATCTCGATGCGCAAGGCCTGAAGCCGGAGTTTCTGGTGGTGATGCTCGGCATCAACAACACCTGGGCTGCCGAGTCGCCGGTCGCCGACAGCGTCTTCGAGGGCGTGCGAGCGGTGCTGGTGGCGGCGCATCAGCGGCAACCGCAGGCGCGTATCGTGCTGCAATCCATCCTGCCCACCAATGACCCGCAGAAGAACCGCGAGGTGGTGCAGGTGGTGAACCAGCGTCTGCTGGCGCTGGCACGCAGTCCGGAATGGTCAGCCTTCACCAACTGGCTTGATCTGACGCCCGGCTTTGTCGATGCCCAGGGCCAGCAGGTGGCTGGGCTATTCACCGATGGCTTGCACCCCAATCAGGCGGGCTACCGCATCTGGCGCGACCGTCTGCTGCCCTTCCTGCAAACCTTGAGGCAATAGGCGCTGACGCCTGGCCGGACCGAACTGATTCGGCAGGCGATTTGCGGCCTGTAACTGGGTGGGGGTCCGGCAGCAGTGACCAGGCTGCCGACGCGGCGGCGCGTTTGTGCAAACCGCCGTCGACTACCTCGGCCATGCGGCGCAGGGCGACCGAATTCAGGGTTTTGGCTTGAATGCTATGTGTGGTGAAACGAGAGATGTACGCGCATAATTGCGTCATTCTGTACATTAGGAGACCAGAATGAAACAGGCCACCTTCACTGAAGTCCGCAGCCACGCCAAGGCTTATTTTGATATTGTCGAGTCGGGAGAAACCGTTCGCGTCTTACGTAACGGCAAACCCATTGCTGACATCGTTCCTGTAGCGGCCGATCTGCCTTCGTGGAAACGCCGTAAAGCCCAGCCCTTGGTGTTGGATGGCGTTTCTATCAGCCGCATGATTCTCGAAGAGCGTGCCTGAGGACGATCAGAGTGCGCGTCTTCTTCGATAGTTCGGCCTTCGCCAAGCGCTACATCAGTGAGCCTGGCACCGACAAAGTCCTGGCGTGGTGCGACCAGGCAACGGAAATCGGCCTGTCCGCGATAGCTCTGCCGGAAATCATTTCCGCGTTCTGTCGCTTACGTCGTGAGGGCAAGATCGATGATATCCAGTATCGGCAAATGAAAAACTTGCTTCTGGCCGATATCGAGGATGCCGCGATATGCGACCTGACCCCAACGGTGCTGGCACGGTCGATCACCAGTCTGGAAGCCAACGTGCTACGCGGCATGGACGCCATCCATATCGGTAGCGCCGTGGCATTGCAGGCGGACGTCTTTGTATCTGCCGATGTACGACAGCGCGAAGCTGCAGGAAAAGCTGGGCTGAAGGTCGAGTTGGTCTGAGCAGCAGGGGATGGCGGTGATTTGATGGGGGAAAGATTTGTCGCAAGTCGTACCGCCCCCTTGGCGCCGATGAACCAACCGGCCGCTGCCCGCGCAATACAGACGCTCACTGCGGCTGTGGCACACGCGTGAAGATCGGTAGTGAAAAGTCCAATTTCATCTCACTAGCGCTGGCGTTGCCGCCGGCAGTTTTGTGAATCGGGCGAATTTCGAAATCAAAGCGCCGAATACGCGCCCAAAGTTCGGCAGCCTGGCCGACTGCAGCAGGCGCAAAAAAGCCAGTAGGCCTTTCAGGGCGATCATCCTCAGCAGCCAGCGAATGTTGTAGCCTGCCGCGCACAGCACCGCGTGCAAGCGGTCGCCCAGTTCACCCTCCAGATGGCAGCGGTCCATCCGATGATCCGCTTTAAGGTGGCCGGTGATTGGCTCGATGGCTTGACGGTAGAATTTCTGACTTTATGCACTTTTCCACAACGTCGAAGGATGCCGCTGCGCTTGACTTGCGCGCCCTCGTCGCGGTGCTGCTGGGCGTGGCGCTGGCGTCGCTCGACACGGCGATCGCCAACACCGCCCTGCCGGCGATCGCGGCTGATCTGCAGGCCTCACCGGCCGCCTCGGTCTGGGTCATCAACGCCTACCAGTTGGCGATCATGGCGACCTTGCTGCCTTTTGCTGCGCTCGGCGATTTGTTCGGGCCGCGTCGCGTTTTTCTCGGCGGATTGATCTTTTTCACGCTGGCATCGCTGGCTTGCGCTTGCGCCAGCACCTTGCCCGAACTGGCCGTCGCGCGTGCCCTGCAAGGCATTGGAGCCAGCGGCGTCATGAGCGTCAACCTGGCATTGATCCGGATGATCTATCCGCCTGCGCGGATGGGCCGCGGCGTTGGACTGAATGCCCTGGTGGTCGGCGTTTCGTTCGCGCTCGGCCCGACGATTGCCTCGCTGGTCCTGTCGGTGGCCGCCTGGCCCTGGCTGTTTGCGATCAATGTGCCCCTTGGCCTCGTCGCGATCGCCTTCGGCCTGCCGGGCCTGCCTCATGCGCCGCGTCGAAATCATCATTTCGATGCCTTGACGGCGCTGCTGACCGCGCTGACTTTTACTGCGCTGATCCTGGGGCTGAGCACCGCCACCCAGCGTGAGCCGCTGGGCATCGTGCTCGGCCTGCTCGGCATTGCCGCGCTTGCCGCTTTCTTCCTGTTGCGGCGTCAGGCGGGTCATCCGGCGCCGATGCTGCCGGTCGACCTGTTGCGCCGTCCGATGTTCGCGCTTTCGACCCTGACCTCGATGGCCTCGTTCACGACACAGGGGCTGGCCTTTGTCGGGCTGCCTTTCTATTTTGAATTGGTCCTGCACCGCAATCCGGTCGAGACCGGTTTCTTGATGCTGCCTTGGGCGATCATCGTCGCGCTGTCGGCGCCGATCGCCGGCCGGCTGTCCGATCGTTATCCGCCAGGCCTGCTGGGCGGCGTGGGGCTGGCCATCCTCAGCGCCGGCATGGTCGCGCTGGCGCTATTGCCTGCTGATCCCTCGGCGCTGAACATCGCGCTGCGCATGGCACTCTGCGGCGCGGGCTTCGGCTTGTTCCAGGCGCCCAATTTGCGCGCCATGATGTCGAGCGCGCCGCGCGAGCGCAGCGGTGGTGCCAGCGGCGTGATCGCCATGGCCAGGTTGATTGGCCAGACCACGGGTGCTGCCCTGGTGGCGCTGTGTTTCGGGCTGGTAGCGACGCAGGGGCCGGTGCTGGCGCTTGCTCTGGGAGCAGGCTTCGCTGCGCTGGCTGCGACGGCCAGCTTTGCCAGGCTTTGGGCCGACTGATCGTCAGGCCGGCGAGGTCCGGGCTGCGGCGATTGCCGCCACCCGGGCGGTGACTTCCTTGCGGAACCGGTTCAACTCCTGGACATTGGCGAAGCTGCGCTCCATCAGCAAGCTCATGTTGTGCAGGATGCGCTCGACCACCTTGCCCTCCCAGACGGCGTCGAACTGAATTTGCTTGTCCAGCCAATGCTCGAGCCAATCGGGGTCAGGAATCCGGCTCTGGATGGTGTCGCGCGGGAACAGCAAGGCGTTGACATGCAGGTTGGTCGGATGCAGCGCCTGCGCAGTGCGGCGCGCACTGGCCATCAGCACGCCGACCTTGGCGAAGGCAGCGCGGGCTTCGTCGCCGAACTTGACCAGCGCCCGCTTCATATAGCGCAGATAGGCGCCGCCATGGCGTGCTTCGTCGCGTGCCAGGGTTTCGTAGATCGCTTTGATGACCGGCTCGGTATGCCATTCAGCAGCCCGCCGGTACCAGTGATTGAGCCTGATTTCGCCGCAGAAATGCAGCATCAAGGTTTCCAGCGCCGGGGCCGGGTCGAAGTCGAAACGCACTTCGTGCAGCTCGGCTTCGGTGGGGGCCAGATCAGGCCGGAAGCGGCGCAGGTACTCCATCAGCACCAGCGAATGCTTTTGTTCCTCGAAAAACCAGACGCTCATGAAGGCCGAAAAATCGCTGTCGTCCTTGTTGTCGCGCAGGAACATCTCGGTGGCCGGCAATGCCGACCATTCGGTGATCGCATTCATCTTGATCGTCTGAGCCTGGGCATCGGTCAGCTGGCTGACATCGAACTTGTCCCAAGGGATGTCGGTGTCCATATTCCAGCGTACGGCTTCCAGTTGTTTGAAAAGTTCCGGGTAAAGCATTGGTCGTCCTGTTAATTTGAAAATTTCGTCTCAGGTCTGTGCAGCGCGCCAGCGGGATACCTCGGCGGCGATTTCGCTCAGCGCGGTGATACGGCGGATGCCATCAAGGCCGGAACTTCGCTGCAAGGCCTGCGAGCTGCCTCCAGCCCAAAGCGCGACGCCGGCCGGCAATTGCGCTCGCAATTCACCCAGGCTTCGTTGCACCATGCCGGTTGACAGGATGCCGCTGAAGCTCAAGGCGACGATGTCGGCCTTGTGCGAGTTGGCTGCGCGGATCAGTTCGTCCAAGGGCGTCTGCACCCCGAGCGACAGGCATTGGCAGCCCGCCAAGGCCAGCATGGTTTCGACCATCAGCAGGCCCAGACCATGCTGCTCGCCCGGCAGGGTGGTCAAGACGACCCGGGGCCCCTCGGCCAGGGCATCGCGAGGGATCGCCTGCAGGGCCTGGCGCAGTAACTGCTGTAGCGATTCGGTAAAGATATGTTCTTCAAAAATCGCCAGTTCGCCGTTCAGCCATTTTTCACCGACCAGGCCTGTCAGCGGCGCGATCAGCTCGGTTACGCATTGCCCGAGCCCCATGCGCAGCATCGCCTGTGACAGCAAGCGCCGCACGCCATCGACGTCATGGGCGACCAGCATCTCGATGCACCTGGCCTGCTCCTGCGTCAGCCAGGCATCCGCCGCTGCGGTCTGCTTGGCGCTGGCTTGGACCCGTATCAAGGCCTCAAGTGCATCGTGGCTGGCGGCCACTACCCGGCCCGGTCGATGGCCGGCGTCGAGCAGACGTTTCAACAGGCGCAGGCGCTGCACCTGCTCGGCCGGGTAGACGCGCTCGCCTGAAAGGTCGCGCAATGGGGCCGGGAAGCCATAGCGGCGCTCCCAGACTCGCAGCAAGTCCTTGCTGATACCGGTATCCCGTTCGACCGCCGAAATGCCCGGCAGACCTTGCAGCAGCTCATTGGCTGTATCCGGTTGGAACTCCGCAGTGCCTGGGCTGGTCGAGGTCATTAATTTATTTGTCTAGGACAAAAGTGAGACATAAATGTCGAATTGGCATAATATATAGGTCGAATCCGAGTTTGACTAGGACAAATAATGGGCAAGAAATCTCAACGGCTATTGCTGCCGCACCTCCTGGGCCTGTTGCTCGCCATCAGCATCGGGCCCGCCGCCTGGGCCGCCACCAGTAATTGCCCGGCATTATTGCAGCGCGACATGCTGCGCCTGCAGGACGAAAAACCACAACCCCTTTGCCAATATGCAGGGCGCGTGGTGCTGGTCGTCAACACCGCCAGTTTTTGCGGTTTCACACCGCAGTACAAGGCCCTGGAAGCCTTGTCGAGCCGCTATGCAGATCGGGGTCTGGTGGTGCTCGGCTTCCCGTCGAATGACTTCGGCAGCCAGGAGCCCGGCAGCAACAAGGAGATCGCCGAGTTCTGCGAGAACACGTTCAACGTCAAGTTCCCGATGTTCACCAAGTCGCATGTGCTGCCCGGTATGCCATCGACCAATCCGCTATTTGCCGAGCTCGCAAAGCGCACCGACCAGGTGCCGAAGTGGAACTTCCACAAATATCTGATTTCTCGTGACGGCAGCGAAGTCCGCAGCTTCGGCTCGGCCATTGATCCTGCCGGCCGGGCTTTCACGCAGGAGCTCGAGCGCCTGCTGGCCAAGCCATGAAATCAACGGTTGTGCCATGTCTGCCAAATCCGCAGCGTTGATCCGCTCGCAGCCTGACCTGGTAGCTGCCGCTGGCCATGCTGCGGCGCTGCTGCCATTTCTGCGCCAACTGGGGCTGCCGGGGCGGGCGCTGCCGCACCGCCGCGTGGCGGTCATCGGATCGGGAATCTCGGGGCTTTCGGCCGCCTGGGCCATCAGTTCGCAAGCGCAGGTGACCCTGTTTGAGTCAGGCGATTATTTCGGCGGCCACACGCATACGGTTGAGGTCGAGCTCGAAGGCCATCACCATGGCGTCGACACCGGTTTTCTGGTCTTCAACGAGCGCACCTATCCGCTGTTGATCCAGTTGTTCCAGCAATTGGCGGTCGAGGTCGCGGCCAGCGAGATGTCCTTTTCAGTCCAGTTGCCCGACCAAGGCCTGGAGTGGAGCGGCACCAATTTGAACGGTGTTTTCGCACAGCGCAGCAACCTGTTGCGGCCAGGTTTCTGGGGCATGCTATCTGACCTGCTGCGCTTCAATGCCTTGTGCAACGCGTTGGCCAGTTCCGGCGAAGAAGCCGCGATGGCGCAGCCGATCGGCGAATTCCTGCGCGAGCAGCGGTTCGGCAATGCCTTCCGTGACTGGTATTTGATGCCGATGGTGGCTTGCATCTGGTCCTGCCCGACGGCGCAGATGCTGAGCTTTCCGGTCAGCACCTTGATTCGTTTTTGCCATAACCATGGTCTGTTGCAGATCAGCGAGCGGCCGCAATGGTTCACCGTTGCTGGCGGGGCCAAGCGCTATGTCGACAAGTTGCTGGCCGGCATCAAGGATGCGCGGCTGTCGACCCCGGTGACCGGTGTGCAGCGAATGCCGCAGGGTGGCGTGATGCTGCGAACTGCACAGGGCAGCGAGCGCTTCGATGCGGTCGTGATGGCCAGTCACAGCGACCAGTCGCTGCGCTTGCTCGACGATGTCAGTTTGCAGGAGCGCCTGGTCCTGGGCGCTATTGGCTATCACCGTAACCGCGCGGTGTTGCATACCGACGCCAGCTTGTTGCCGCGCCGTCGTCGTGCCTGGGCGGCCTGGAACTACGAGCATGGCGGCAGTCAGCCAGGCGCGCAAGAGCAGGCGGTCTGCCTGCACTATCTGCTCAATCGCCTGCAACCCTTGCCCTGGCAGCAGCCCTTGCTGGTCTCGCTGAATCCGGTGCGCGAACCGGCGCAACACCAGATCCTGGGTGAATTCGATTATGCGCATCCGGTCTTTGACGCGGCGGCGGTGGCGGCACAGTCCAAGGTGGGCCTGTTGCAAGGGCAGGGCGATGTCTGGTTCTGCGGCGCCTGGACCCGCTACGGTTTTCATGAGGACGGGCTGCTGTCGGGCCTGACGGTGGCCAAAGCGCTGCTCGATGGCTGGGAGCAGCAGCCGGAATTGGCGGCATGATGAATGCGCTAGGCACTGGCGCTTGGCCACAACAGGCTTTGATCGGGCGCGGTCTGGTCAGGCACAGGCGGCTGCGGCCCAAGCTGCATGAATTTGATTACCGCAGCTATTTCTTGATGTTGCCGATGCGCCGGTTGCGGCGCGAGCCCTGCGCGGCCTTGCACCGCAATCGCAGTGGCTTGAATTGGCTCGCATTCCACGACGCTGACCATGGCGCGGGTGGCCCCGACAGCCTCGCCTGGATCGATTCCATGCTGCAGAGCGAAGGGATCGCCGACGCGGATGGAGAGGTCTGGCTGCATTGCTTTCCGCGCGTGCTCGGTTTTGCCTTCAAGCCGGTCAGCTTTTGGTATTGCCAGCGAGCCGATGGGTCGCTGGCTGCCATCCTGGTTGAAGTCAACAACACCTTCGGCGAGCGCCATTGCTATCTGCTGCAAGGCGAGGGCGCCGAGGCCCTGTCCTATGGCCGCGAGTTGCAGGCGCGCAAGGTCTTCCATGTCTCACCGTTTTGCCGTGTCGCCGGCAGCTATCGCTTCCGTTTCATGCACAGCAGCAGCAGCCGCACGCTGGCGCGTATCGACCATGAAGACGAAGGCGGGACGCTGCTGCAGACCAGCGTGTCAGGCCGCTTGCAGCTCCTCACCCATTCAAGCGCCCGGGCCGCATTTTTTGCCATGCCGGCCCTGAGCTTGATGCTGGTCGCGCGCATCCATTGGCAGGCCATCAAACTCGCTTTGAAAAGTCTGCCCTTTTTTGGTAAACCGGCAGCGCCGGAAAAATTCATTACCCGTTGACTGAACGATTTTGACCATGAATTCAACCACGCTCACTTCCACGATCAACCTTCCCGGCGGCGCGCCGGCGGCGGCACGCACGGTCTTCAAGTTGCTGCAGCGATTGCGCTTTGGCAGCCTCGATGTGCAGATGCCCGACGGCAGTTCAGCCCATTTCGGCGCGGCAGCCAGCAGCGACGCCGATTCGCCGCGTGCGGCGCTGCGCATCCGCGACTGGGCGGTCTGCGCGGCAGCGCTGCGCAGCGGCGACATCGGCTTTGCCGAAAGTTATATGGCCGGGCATTGGAGCTCGCCCGACCTGCATGCGCTGCTCGAGTTGTTCATCCGCAACCGCGAAGCCTTGGACGAAGTTGTCTACGGCCGCTGGTGGGGTGCGCTGCTGTATCGCCTGCGCCATCTGCTCAATCGCAACAGCCGCAAGGGCAGTCGCAAGAATATCGAGGCGCATTACGACCTCGGCAATGAGTTCTACAAGCTCTGGCTTGACGAAAGCATGAACTATTCGAGCGCCTGGTTTGACGGCGATCTGACCCGCTCGCTGCCCGCAGCGCAAACCGCCAAGATGCGCCGGGCCTTGCAGCAATGCCAGGTCGGGCCGGGGTCGCGCGTGCTGGAAATCGGTTGCGGCTGGGGCGCAGTGGCCGAATGTGCGGCGCGTGACTTCGGTGCCCATGTGACTGGGGTGACCTTGTCTACCGAGCAATTGGCCTGGGCAAGGCAGCGGCTGGAAAGTGCCGGCTTGGCAGCACAGACCGATTTGCGCTTGCAGGATTACCGCGACATCAGCGATGCACCGTTTGACGCGGTCTTGTCGATCGAGATGTTCGAAGCGGTCGGGCGTGAATATTGGGACGGTTATTTCAAGGCCGTCCACACCAGCCTGAAGCCAGGTGGCTTGGCCTGCATCCAGAGCATCACGATCCGCGACGACCTGTTCGAGCGCTATGCAGGGTCGACGGATTTCATCCAGCAATACATCTTCCCCGGCGGCATGTTGCCCAGCCCGAGCGAGTTTCGCCGCCATGCCAGAAGGGCCGGGCTGCGCATCGTCGAGGAGATGGCTTTCGGCGCCGACTATGCCGAGACCTTGAGGCGCTGGCGCGAAGTCTTTTTGCGCCATGAGGGGCAGGTGCTCGAGCAGGGCTTTGACGCCCGGTTCATGCGCTTGTGGGAGTTCTATCTGGCTTATTGCGAGGCGGCTTTCGACGCCGGCAATACCGATGTGATGCAGTTCACCCTGACGCGAGACTGAGATGCAGCGCCGCGCCTGTCTGGCCGGTCTGCTGGGCTTGGCCCTGCCTGCGCAAGCTGCAGCGCCCGAGCTGGCCGATCTGCGCCTGCAAGGGCAAGGCCAGCTGCGCTATTTCGGCCTGCTGATCTATGCCGCACGCCTTTGGGTGCGCGAACCGGTCGATGCGCAGAACTGGGCTTCGCAGACCTTGGCGCTCGAGCTTGAATATGCACGCAGCCTTAATGGCAAGGACATCGCGCGACGCTCGCTGGTCGAAATGCGCAGGCAGGCGGAGATAAGCTCTGCCAAGGCCAATCTCTGGCTGGCTGAGATGGAGGCCGCTTTCCCGGATGTGCAGGCTGGCGACCGCATCAGTGGCCTGCAGGAACCCGGCAGCTCAGTGCGCTTCTTTGTCAACGGCAGGCCGCAGCGGCGTATCGCGGACGCCGAGTTTGGCCGGCTCTTTTTCGGCATCTGGCTGGCGCCACAAAGCTCCGAGCCGGCGTTGCGCCAGCAACTGCTGGGAGGCGCCAATGCGGGTTGAATATCCGGCCAGTTTCGGCGCCGCTGCCGGTCTGCACTATGGGTCGATCGGCTTCGCCTTGGCCTTCGTGGCTTTGCCGCTCTATGTCACGCTGCCGGCGCATTACGCCTCGCAGTTCGGCATGCCGCTGGCCTGGCTCGGTGCCTTGCTGCTGCTGGCCCGGATGTTCGATGCCTTGCTCGACCCCTGGATCGGCCGGCAATGCGATCGCTGGCTGAATCGCCGACCGGCGGCAATCCTGGGGGTGATGGCCGCGGCTGCGCTGCTGTTGACGGCCGGCTTCGTTGGTCTGTTCTTCCCGCCGGTGCGTGAGCCACAGGCCTTGTTGGTCTGGTGCTTGGTTTTTTTGCTCCTGACCTACCTTGGCTACAGCCTGCTCAGCGTGATGCATCAGGCCTGGGGCGCAAGGCTGGGTGGCGACGCCTTGCGCCAGACCCGCGTGGTTGCCTGGCGCGAGGGCTTTGCGCTGATCGGTGTGATCACTGCCAGCCTGCTGCCATCGCTGGTGGGACTGGCAGCAACTTCAGCCTTGCTGGCGATCAGCCTGGCTGTCGGCTTGTTGCTGCTGCGCCTGGCGCCGGCCCCGCTGCGTTTGGCTGATGCGGCCACGGCGCCCGCCGTGGCAGTCTGGCACACGCCGGGGTTCAGGCGCTTGCTCGCGGTGTTTCTTTTGAACGGCATCGCCGCGGCGATCCCTGCGACCCTACTGCTTTTCTTCGTTCGCGATCGCTTGCAAACGCCTTCGTTTGAAGGGCCTTATCTGGCCGCTTATTTCATCGCTGCAGCGCTGTCCTTGCCCTGCTGGCTGCGCGTGGTGGCAAGGCTTGGCCAGGCCCGCGCCTGGGCCTTGGCCATGCTGCTGGCCTTGTTGGCTTTCGGCTGGGCGGCCTGCCTGGGTGCCGGCGACAGCCTGCCCTTCACGCTCGTATGCATCGCGACTGGCGTGGCCTTGGGGGCCGATCTGGCTATTCCCGGAGCGATGCTCGCCCTGGTGATCCAGCAGGCCGGCCTGGGCGGCCGGGCTGAAGGGGCTTTCTTCGGTTGGTGGAATGCCGCCAACAAGCTCAATCTGGCCTTGGCTGCTGGCTTGGCGCTGCCGCTGCTGCAATGGCTCGGCTATGAACCGGATCGGCGCGACGACCAGGCCATGCAGGCGTTGACGCTTGCCTATTGCATCTTGCCCTGGATCTTGAAACTGGCAGCGCTGCTGCTGCTCTATGCCTTCTGGATCCGACCTGTCGAAAAGGAGATGAAATGAACCCATCGATGTTGAACCGCCGCCTCGTCCTGCTGGGCGCCAGTTCGGCCCTGCTGGCCGGCTGCGCGGCACCGGGGCCGGCTGACTATGCCAGCGAGAAGCCGGTGCTCGATCTGCGCAGCTATTTTTCAGGCAAGCTGATTGCCCATGGCATCTTCACCGACCGCAGCGGCCAGGTGCAACGCCGCTTCGTCGTCAATCTCAAAGGCACGTGGAATGCCGCGGTCTGCGTGCTGGAAGAGGACTTCGAGTACAGCGACGGCGTGCGCGAGCGACGCGTCTGGACCATCACCGATCTGGGCGGCGGGCGTTACAGCGGCACCGCGGGCGACGTCGTCGGCCAAGCCCAGGGCCAGGCTTCAGGCAATGCCCTGCGCTGGCGCTATGCGCTCAAGCTACCGGTTGGCGGACAGGTCTACGAAGTTGATTTTGACGACTGGATGTATCTGGTTGACGAACGGGTGATGCTCAACAAAGCGCAGATGAGCAAGTTCGGCATCAAGCTTGGCGAGGTCACCTTGTCGTTCCAGAAACTTTGACGCGATGGCCATGAATCCCGAATTGAAGGATTGGCAGGGCCGCGTGGTCTGGCTGGTCGGCGCGTCGAGCGGTATCGGCCGTGCGCTGGCCGTGGCGCTGCATGGCGCCGGCGCCACCGTCATCTTGTCGGCCCGCCAAAAGCCGCTGCTCGACGACTTTGTTCGCGAGCATCCCGGCTCTGAAGCGATTTCGCTTGACGTGCTCGAAGCGGCAACGCTGCAGCAGGCCGTGCAGCAGATCGTCAGCGACCACGGTCGCATCGACCTGGCGCTTTATTGCGCCGGCCATTACCAGCCGATGCGCGCGCAGGATTTTTCGCTTGCCGGGGCGCTGCGGCATCTCGATGTCAACTATGTCGGCGCGCTGAACCTGCTGGCGGCGATGCTGCCGCAATTGCTCTTGCAGGCCCAACGCGGGCAGGGCGGCCATCTCAGCCTGGTCTCGAGCGTGGCGGGCTTTCGCGGCCTGCCCAGATCGCTGGCTTATGGACCGTCGAAAGCGGCCTTGAGTCATCTGGCGGAAGCCCTCTATCTTGATCTGTCGCCATCAAAGATCGGCGTGTCGGTGATTCATCCCGGCTTTGTCGCCACCCCCCTGACCGCGCAGAATGATTTCCATATGCCGGCGTTGATCAGCGCCGATCAGGCCGCGCAGGAGATCCTCAAAGGCTGGGCCAAGGGCCGGTTCGAAATCCATTTTCCCAAGCGCTTCACCTTGCTGTTGAAGCTGATGAGCCACCTCGGCCATGGTCTTTATTTTTGGATGGTGCGTCGCGCCACAGGCTCATGAGTGAAGCAAGACATGACGATCCTCGCGCTGTGGCAGTCATCGCCTTCTTTGAGAAGTTGCAGCCCAATGACATCGACCGGATCAGCCTGTTCTACACCGAGCAGGCTTTCTTCAAGGATCCGTTCAACGAAGTCCGCAACCTCGCTGGTGTGCAACGGGTGTTTGCCCATATGTTCGATACCCTGGATGAGCCGCGCTTCGAAGTCATCGATGTGCTGGTGCAAGGTCAGCAATGTTTCCTCAGCTGGGATTTCCACTTCCGCCGCCAAGGCCAGGCGATCGAGCGTTGCATCCATGGCAGCAGCCATCTGCGCTTTGCCACTGACGACCGCATTGCCTACCACCGCGACTATTGGGACGCGGCCGAGGAGCTCTATGAAAAGCTGCCTTTGCTCGGCAACCTGCTGCGCTGGATCAAGCGCCGGATCAAGGCCTAGTACGCGCCCTAGCGCAGCCAGCCTTTGCGACGGAAGTAGATGAAGGGCGCAGCCACCGAAGCCAGCATCAAGACCAGGGCAAAGGGATAGCCCCAGGTCTGATCAAGTTCGGGCATGAATTTGAAATTCATGCCGTAGATGCTGGCGATCAGCGTTGGCGGCAGCAGCGCGACGCTGGCCACCGAGAAGATCTTGATGATCTTGTTCTGATTGATATTGATGAAACCGACGGTCGCGTCCATCAGGAAGTTGATCTTGTCGAAGAGGAAGGCCGTGTGGGAGTCAAGCGAGTCGATGTCGCGCAGAATCTGCCGCGATTCCTCGAACTGCTCGGCGTTGAGCATGCGGCTGCGCATCATGAAGCTGACCGCCCGGCGCGTGTCCATCACATTGCGGCGGATGCGCCCGTTCAAGTCTTCCTCGCGGGCGATGGCCGACAGCACTTCGCTGGCCACGGCGTCGTTGACATCCTTCTTCAACACCCGCGCGCTGACCTTTTCGAGCTTGTCGTAAATGCCTTCGAGGATGTCGGCCGAATATTCTGCATCGGCGTCATAGAGCTTGAGCAGCACATCCTTGGCGTCTTCGATCATGGCCGGAATGCGCCTTGCGCGCAGGCGCAGCAACCTGAATACCGGCAGATCCTCGTTGTGGATCGAGAACAGCACATTGTTCAGCAGGATGAAGGCGACCCGCACATTGCGCGGCGCTTCGTCATCGTCGATCAAGAAGTCCGAGCGGATATGCAACTCGCCGTTGTCTTCCTCGTAGAAACGCGCTGAAGACTCGAGGTCTTCGGCAACGATGTCTTCGGGGATGGTCAAGCCGAAGCGGTCGAGGATCCAGCCCTTTTCAACTTCGCTCGGGCTTTCCATGTCGACCCAGACCGGGCGGGTCAATGCCAGGTCCTCGGCGGATTCGATCTCTTCCTGGAACAAGCCGCCCTTCAGGCGCCCGTTGTCCAGCGTGAATACATTCAGCATGCAAATCTCCAGCGCAATTGCGCCGTCTAAAGGCTGGACAGGCGCTGGCGCCGTCCGGGCGGATGGGTGTTAACCGTCTCACTCCGGACCTGCGGGCTATCTCGAGCGCTTGACGCGCTCAGCGATGCCGCATTGGGCGAGGGAGTGGACGGTCACCGATGGTCACTGTCCAAGAATGGCTCCGTGGCTGGGGGGCTTCATTATCACATTGACTCGCGTGTTCAGGCGTTGCGATCAACGCGAATTGCCAGCACCACCGAGGTGGTGGTCCGCGTCACGCCATCAAAGGCGCCGATCTCGTCGAGCAGCGCATCGAGTCGCAGCGTCGAGTCAGCGCGCAGCAAGGCCATATAGTCGAATTCGCCGCTGACCGAGGCGAGCTGGTTCAGCTCTGGCAGGGCGCTGAGTTTCTTGACCACATCGCGCCCGGCCTTGGGGCTGACCGTGATGCCGACAAAAGCCTGCACGCTTGCGTGGCCGGCCTTGCTGCCAAGCTTGACCGTGTAGCCGCTGATCACGCCCTCGGCCTCGAGTCTGGCCAATCTTGCGACCACGGTGGTGCGTGCCAGCCCGAGCTTGCGGGCCAGATTGGCCGTGCTTTCGCGCGCATTCACCTGCAACAGCGCCAGCAACTGGCGATCGGCCAACTCCCGGCTGGGCGCCAGGCGCTGTGCATCGAGCTTCAGATCATTACCCATGGGAAACCCTTTGTTTCGACGAATTGAATTTTAAATCGGACGATATGACACTTTACGGCGATTAATCGTCGAACTCAGGCTTTCTTTCGTCAAGCATGCTGCCTAGACTCGCTGGCAGGCATTCGAACAGGAGAGATCGATGAAAACAGCATTGCTGGGCGCCGGCCATATCGGCCAGACCATCGCGCGCTTGCTGCATGGCAGCGGCGATTACCAGGTCACCGTGATCGACCAGAACGCTGCCGCGCTGGCAAGGCTGGCGGCTGAAGGCATCGAAGGCCGCTTGGCCGACAGCGCAGACAGCCAGGCGCTGGCAGCGGCCTTGCAGGGCCAGGACAGCGTCGTCAACGCCCTGCCTTACCATTTGGCGATCACGGCCGCGCAGGCGGCGAAGGCGGCGGGCTGCCATTATTTCGACCTGACCGAAGACATCGCCGCGACCCGCGAAATCAAGCGCTTGGCGGCCGGCGCCAGCACGGCCTTCATGCCGCAATGCGGACTGGCGCCGGGCTTCATCGGCATCGTCGCCCACCATCTGGCCCGGAGTTTCGACAGCCTGCACGATGTCAAGATGCGCGTCGGCGCCTTGCCGGCCTTCCCGACCAATGCCTTGAAGTACAACCTGACCTGGAGCGTCGATGGCCTGATCAATGAATATTGCCACCCTTGCGAAGCGATCCACGATGGCCGGGCGATCGAGGCCTTGCCGCTCGAAGGCCTCGAGCATTTCTCGCTCGACGGCACCGAATACGAAGCGTTCAACACCTCGGGCGGTCTGGGCACCTTGTGCGAAACGCTGCAGGGCCAGGTACGCAATCTCGATTACAAGACCGTGCGTTATCCCGGTCACCGCGACCTGATGATGATGCTGCTTGACGACCTGCAACTTAAAAACGACCAGCAGACCTTGAAGGACATCATGCGGCGCTCGATGCCCGCGACGATGCAGGACCTGGTGCTGGTCTTCGTGACGGTGTCGGGCATGCGCGACGGCAGCCTGTTGCAGGAAGTATTTGCCCGCAAGATCTTTGCCGAACGCGATGGTGCAGCGCCGCGCTCGGCGATCCAGATCACCACCGCGGCCGGGGTCTGCGCCGCGCTCGATCTGTTCCGTGAAGGGAAATTGCCGCAAGCCGGTTTCATCCGTCAGGAACAAGTCAAACTGCCGGACTTCCTCGCCAACCGCTTCGGCCAAGCCTACCAACAATCCCGCCAGGTCGAGTCAATTGGCTGAGGCCGGCCCGAGACGAGCAACTGCTTGCTCGTCGACGCCTGCCGAAGGACCGGCCGCCTGCCAGCGGCCGGGCTGGTCGGCCGGACCCCGATCAACAATGGCTTGCTCGTCGACGCCTGCCGAAGGACCGGCCGCCTGCAAGCGGCCGGGCTGGTTGGCAAGCCGTCTCCTGCGTAGCCCGACAAGAAGCGCAGCGGATTGCGGGTTGTGGTCAGCGCTGAGACTTGCTGGGCCAGGCCCTTCGACAAGCCCAGGACGAGCGGGGTAGATTTTGAGCGAACTGTGACTTGCACCGAACCCGCCAATAATCCATTCGCCCTGATCCTGAGTTTCCGAATATCCTGATCCCGTCAAAAATACCCGCTATACCCACCCCCACCCGTTCGTCCTGAGCCTGTCGAAGGACTCAGCCCACTGCCGGATGCCACCACCTTCCACGCCACCAACGGGAATAATTTTTAAGATAGTCCCGTCCGCCCAAGCCCTGCAAATTCTGGAACCACCATGACCCAAGTCTCAGACCTTCTTGCCGCCCTCGGTGTTCCTGCCAGCGCCAGCCAAGGTGGCCGCATGCAATTGCGCTCGCCGATCGACGGTGCGCCGACCGGCGCCATTCAACCAGCGAGCGAAGCTGACATGCTGGCCGCAATTGGGCGCGCAAAACAGGCTTTCGAGATCTGGCGCGATGTGCCGGCGCCGCGCCGCGGCGAGTTGATCCGCCAGTTCGGCGACTTGCTGCGTCAGCACAAGACCGAACTGGCGCAGTTGGTTGCCATCGAGGCCGGCAAGGTCAGCAGCGAAGGCCTGGGCGAAGTGCAGGAGATGATCGACATCTGCGACTTTGCCGTTGGTCTGTCGCGCCAGTTGCATGGGTTGACGATCGCCTCCGAGCGCCCCGGCCACCGGATGATGGAGCAATGGTTGCCGCTCGGCGTGGTCGGCATCATCTCGGCCTTCAACTTCCCCGTCGCCGTCTGGGCCTGGAACGCCAGCCTGGCGATCGTCTGCGGCAATGCCTGCATCTGGAAACCATCGGAAAAAACCCCGCTGACGGCGCTGGCAACCCAGGCCTTGTTCGAACAGGCTTTGCAGGGTTTTGAAGGCGCGCCGGCCCATCTGTCGCAGTTGCTCAATGGCGGTGCCGAGCTCGGCCGGGCCTTGGCGCTTGATCCCCGCGTCGCCCTGCTTTCGGCGACCGGGTCGACCCGCATGGGCCGCGCGGTCGGGCCGCTGGTGGCGGCGCGCTTCGGCCGTTGTTTGCTCGAGCTTGGTGGCAACAACGCGATCATCGTCGCCCCTTCAGCTGATCTGGAACTGGCGGTTCGCGGCATCCTTTTTGGCGCCTACGGCACCGCCGGCCAGCGCTGCACGACGACGCGCCGCGTCATCATCCACGAGAGCATTCACGACGAGTTGCTGGCGCGGCTGGACCGAATCCGTGCAAGCTTGAGCATCGGCAACCCGCTCGACCCCGCCACTCTGGTCGGCCCGCTGATCGACCGCGCGGCCTTCGATGCCATGCAGACCGCCCTGGTCAACGCCAGCGAGCAGGGCGGCAGCGTCAGCGGTGGCGAGCGGGCGCTGGCGCAGCGCTATCCCGAGGCCTGGTACGCCGTGCCTGCGCTGGTGCGGATGCCGGCGCAGACCGTGGTGGTCAAGACCGAAACCTTTGCGCCGATCCTCTATGCGCTGAAGTACCGCCACCTGGACGAAGCGATCGCGCTCCACAACGATGTGCCGCAAGGCCTGAGCTCGGCGATCTTCACCAACGACTTGCGCGAGGCCGAGCGATTCATGTCGGCCAGCGGCTCTGACTGCGGTATTGCCAATGTCAATATCGGCACCTCGGGGGCTGAAATCGGCGGTGCATTCGGCGGTGAAAAAGAAACCGGCGGCGGCCGTGAGTCGGGCAGTGATGCGTGGCGCAACTACATGCGGCGCAGCACCAACACCGTCAACTATTCCGGCGCCTTGCCGCTGGCGCAGGGCGTGAAATTTCTGTGAGCTAAAGCGTCTGGATCAGCATCGCCGAGTGGCCCCGCAATGTCCTGAATTGCCGCCTTGATGCTATAGTCCGGCCTCTTCACAAGAAGACACCTTGCCCAGGTGGCGGAATTGGTAGACGCACTAGTTTCAGGTACTAGCGAGTAACTTCGTGGGGGTTCGAGTCCCTTCCTGGGCACCAAACAAGAATGGCCAGCATGTAAAAAATGCTGGCCATTTGCGTTTGGGGATCAGGAAGCAAGGCCACGCCGCAAGCATGCGTCGCGGCCCTCGGGCGGGGTCGAACAAGCCGCAGGGCTTGTTCTCGCTCCGACCGCGGCACCTGCGTGCCTTGCGCAGGGACGAGAAGGGCGTCCGCGTGCTTGCGGCGTCGGGGCTGAGTCCGGACAGTTGGAGGCCCATTGCGGGCGTCCAACTGCCAGACGAAGGGC